>JASHRR010000265.1 GCA_030037185.1 Xanthobacteraceae bacterium
GGGCCCAATGTCGTGGATGGATCGAGGTTGATGTAGGGGCGGGTTTCAAACCCGCCCTGGCGCAACAGACGAAACAGACCGGTGGCAGCGTGGGTATTACGAGCACGTTATTGGCAACGAGAGGGCGATGGATCGCCTTCGCACTTACGTCGCGAACAATCCTGCGCGGTGGGCGGATGACCCGCAGAACATCTCGCCAGCGGTTTCTGCCGAAGCAGGGCGGGTTTGAAACCCGCCCCTACAAATCTCCCGATCTGTGCGTGCGCCGTGCCGCGGCGCTATCGCCCTCGGCGCAGGCGCTGTTCGATCATCTCGCCGCGCTGGCGTGAGCGGTCCGGTCGCGCTCCGGCACCTGCGTGGTCCAGTTTCCTTGACCGGGGGCCAAAGCCAAGCTTCAATCTTTAACGATTTGGGAGCCTGGCTCCAATGCGCCATGGAGGGAAAAATGGTCGACCAACCGACTGCCAGGGACAGGCCTATTCTGCGGACCGGGGCGGCGCTGGCGCCTGCGCCAAGGCTTATGGCTGGTCGCCAAAGAAGGCTTAGTGCCAATTCGTGGTCAGTCCCCGGCGATTGCGAGCGCGCAAAAGATAGCAGGTTCCGTGTGACCTGGAGAAAAGTGCGCATGTCGTCGTTTGCAGCACACATTTTGGTATCGACATCGCGGAGGCTCGCAGGCGGTGTTGTCGCCGGCTTTCTTGCGGTCATCCTGATTCCGTCTTTTTCGGCGGCCGCGCCCGCAGAGGATTCCATTCCCCAACTTGGGTCCCGAGATTTCGGCTGGAACGCGAACTTCTGGGACTTTCAGCTCGACCCCCCGCCGGGTTCGGCTCACGGGCCAATGAAGACCGATCCTAATTATCCTTATACCAGCGAATGTCAAAATGGCCGTTGTCTTGCAGTCGTCGATCCCAGCACCCGGCCCCCGATCGTGAACACAAACGATCCGATCTTGAAACCCTGGGCGGCGAAGCAGATGCAGGCAACGAATGAAGAGGTGCTGAGCGGTAAGATGGCGATTCCCTTCACCTCCCAATCTCGCTGCTGGCCTGGGGGTGTGCCTGGCCAACTCCTTTTTCTCCAACCTATGTATTTCCTCCAGACTCCGAAACAAGTCTGGATGATATGGGAGCGCGATCATTTCGCGCGCCGCGTCTATCTCACCGACAAGCATTCGGAACATGTGAAGCCATCCTGGTTCGGCGAATCCATCGGCCATTACGAGGGCGGGGACACCCTAGTGGTCGACACCATCGGTCTCGCAGGCGGCAAGAATCACTACATCGATTCCTTCCGTACGCCGCACACAGAGAAACTGCACGTCGTCGAGCGGTTCACGATTAGCCAGGACGACCGGTCTTTGACCGCGATCGTAACGGTGGAAGATCCCGACACGTTCAACGGCCCGCTCACACTTAAACAGACATGGCGCAAAAACCAGGTGGCGATGGCGGAGATGGTTTGCGCCGAGAACGTTGACGATCACTTCAATGAGAATCTCCATCCGATTCCTCAGGCCGACAAACCGGATTTCTGAGGCGACGGTCGAGCAGGCGAGGCTGACATCTGAGCAAGCCCGAGCTGAAGCATGTGTTGGGTTTCGAGGTCCTCGACCAGATCGATGGCTTTCTAAAACGGCACGGTGCGTTCGAGCCCTATACGCCGTCAGATTTCGAGCGCGAGCAACGCGCTCTCGACCAGCTTGGTCTTTGAGGGAGTGTGACGGTCGTGGTTGCCGATACAGGACCGCCCCATTGCAACTGAGCGCGTGGCCCAACGGCCGGTTCGGGTCACGAACGGCCGTGCCGATAACATGAGCGGCAGGTCCGAAGTACCCCAGCTAGCCGACCCACTTTTGTGCAACGCGCAGGTCGGCAGGTATGGGCTGGCAGTGCGGGCGCGGACCTCGCCGTTGGGAGGCGGGGCACCGCCGCCCTGCGTTGCAGACTTCGCCAAGCTGCGGGATGACGTGCAGAAGCGAGGACTTGCCGCAAGGGCTGCGGGCCAGCGCAACGTCAGCCGAGAGGAGATGTGCAAGCACATCCTACAGCGCCGCCGAGCTGAAGTGGGTCGAATATACGGAAGCCAATGTTCAGACTTGCGGCATTCCGGCTGAATACGCAGCAATTGAAGCAGGTGCCCGCTAACACCGAGCTGACCAGGGAAAAAGTCTGTGCTGGGGCGCTGCCTTTCCGCCCGGGCGACCGGGACCTCTTTCCCAGCCCGAGTAACCGTGAACTCCTCCCCCTGGGCGACTGGGGCTTGCCGGGCGATCTTCACAGGGACTAGTACTCATCATAGTGATTATGGCGCTCGAGTGCGTTTCGGACCCAGCATCTTGCTGTGGCGCTGCTGCTGGACCGGCCGCCGTCCTGTTGCTGTTGGTCGCGACGCGGCAGCACTGACGGCCGCGGCTTCAGCACGGCGATCAACCACCGTCTAAGGCCACTTTGGTCCGTAGCGCCTTCGAAGCTGGAACACGCGATGCATGCGACCGTTACGCGGGCATGGCCGCGTTTTTGGCTGCTAGGGCTTCCCGCCACGCCGGCAACGCAGTGAGCCCTTTGTACCAGCGAAGGATCTCGGGGTAGTTTGCCACGGGAAGACCCATGCGTTTGGCTGAAGGTACGAGCGCCCCGACCGAAAAGTCCGCGATCGTGAGTCGCTCGCCGATGAGCCAAGTCTTGCCACTCAGAGAATCGTTGAGCACTGCCGCAAAGCGGATAAAATTCTGCTCTCCGCGCGCGATGAAAGCGGGGTCGGGGGGACCAAGGCCGAGCACAGCCTTCGAGGCTTTCTCGTAAGCGACCATACCGCATGACTCGGCGTCCCAATGCGCGCTTTCCCACGCGAGCCAGCGGAGAACGTCCGCCTGACATTTCAAATCAGAGGGCCAGAGTCCGCTGTTGGGGTGCTTCGCCGCCATGTAAAACAAGATGGCATTCGATTCCCAAAGCACGAAGCCATCGTCCTCTAACGCCGGCATTTTTTTATTCGGATTAAGCGCGAGGTACTGAGGAGTAAGTTGGTCGCCACGTCCGAGGTCAATCGGTTGCACCTCACAATCAAGGGAAAGGTAGTTTTTCAAGGCCATGATGCCCAGCGCACGTGCCGATGGCGGAAAGATGTAGAGTTTCATACTGGTAAACTCCCTTGAACTCATCGTAGCGCGGCCGCAGCGGCGCTCCGTGTCCCTTGGGTGCCGTCGCGCCACTGCTTTGCTCTGGCGAGAAAAGCTAAGCGCTCGGATTGAGCGGTGAGAGTTACAAGTGTGTCGGGATTTCGATGGCCCTTAAAACGACGAACGACGGCAGGCCAAGCGCAACGGCCTTGCTGACAAGCTCGCCGTCGAGGAGAAGTCTCGGAACCTGCGGCCCGTCAAATATCTGGCTTACCTTGCTGGACGCCAAGGATGACGACTGCTCAGGTATTCCATACTTGCTCGACCCCGCCGCGGTGCTGTTGCTGCTGGTGCCGGCACCACGCGAAGATTGAACACTCTCAGCTGCGCCGGCCGGGTCACGACCCTACACGGCCCGTTGGTCGAGACCAAGCTAGGTCACCGGGGACGCAAGATTTCGTCTCGTCCGTCTGTCACCCCGGAAAGTGCTGCCGCGCGCAAGCGAGCCGGGTCACGCTCGCCAAGTCTTGCCGCTCCAATAATTCGTCCGGCGATGGTCTCGCGCACGACGTCGGACTGCACGTCGGACCGCCCGAGGTTTTGAAGCTCTTTGAGCGCAGCGTCGAGAGCATCACTCATCGCCGCAATCGCCTCAGGTTCGAACGCTCCAGGTTGCATCAAGAAATGAATTTGCATGGCCGCCAACCTCCGCAGGGCGTGCCATGGTAGTTAAGAATAATTAATAATTTCTTGTCGGAAACCGTCCTTAAAAGGGCTGGGGCCGTGGGGTAGGCCGCCGGCTTACTTGTTATAAACGTGGCATAAGCAGCGGGGCGGCGCCGAGTTGGACGCTGCTGACCGCGGCTCACCGGCACGGCGAACGCCTGAAGCCACATTGGTCTGAATATCTTCGATAGCTGCCTTACTAACTCGATCGCGGAACACAGCAGTTAAGGGCCACACCTCATACGAACGGCTGTGCCGATAACATGAGCGGTACGTCCGAAGTATCAGGCCCGCCGTCTCGAGTTCCTTGAGGTGGTTGGACAGCGTCGCGGCGCTCACCTTGGGCTTCTTGTGCAGCGCGCTGCACGCGGCCGGCCCGGCACAGGCGCCGATCTCCTTGAGTATCTCGAAGCGCCGAGGCTCGGCGAGCGCGCGGGCGATGCGCGAACTGCCGCTCGGTAAGGCGGGGGGTTTTGTGGCGGCGGCAGCCATAGCGGGAAGGTGATCACTGCGGCGCTGATGTTCCAGCGGCGAATTCGGGATGGGTTGAGCGAGGCGAAACCCATCGTCATCCGGAAGCCCACTTGATGGATTTCGTAAGTGATCGATCCACCCTACGGGCCTTCGAGGCGCGGCTCTTGTCTGTTTCTTGCCAGGCGAGGGGGCGTCTGCCATGTCGCACAAGGGTCAATCGCGCCGTTCCGATGAGCCAGGACACAGCGGGTGTACCTTCAACTGCGGGCGCTGATCGCCGTTGAAGCGGCCGGATACTGGCTTGATGACCCCGTTTCAATGCCGTTCCAAGCACGATAAGCTCTCCAGATCGCATGCGGTTTGCCGCGTGCCGGCGGCTGTGATCAGGAGGAGCATTCATGATGCTATGTTGCAGCTCAATCCGTGTAGCCGCGTTCTCGGCTGCGCTCCTAGTGGATATCGCGAGCGCAACTGCGCACGATGAAACAAAATACCCGGACCTGAGGGGCCAGTGGACAGCGGTAGGCGGCTCAGTCAATTACGTGCCCGGCAAGCCGAAGGGTCTCGGGCAAGAAGCCCCACTCACTCCCGAGTACCAAGCCATCTTCGAGGCCAATCTAGAGGACATGGCTGAAGGTGGCCAAGGAACGGACCCGACCACCTGGTGCCTTTCGCCCGGGATGCCGCGAGTGACCAACGGCTATAGCGAGATCGAGTTCGTCATCACTCCCGAAACCTTCCACGTTCTCGTTGAGCATGTCCATGATAACCGCCGCATATTTACTGACGGACGCGACTGGCCAATCGATCGCGAACCATCTTTCCTGGGGATTTCCATCGGCCGATGGATCGACGAGGACGGTGATGGCAAATACGACGTGCTCGAAGTGGAGACGCGCAACATGAAAGGGCCGCGCGCCTTCGATGCCAGCGGCCTGCCGCTGCATGCGGACAACCAGACCATTGTTAAGGAGCGATATACTTTCAACAAGAACGAGCCCAATGACATCTACAACGAGGTCACGGTCATTGACCACGCGCTGACCCGTCCTTGGATTGTGACCAAGCACTATCGCCGCAGCCCTAACCCGCACCCGTGGTGGGTCGAGGACAACTGCCCGGAGAACAACCCCCACATTCGTATCCAAGGAGAGCCCTACTTTCTCAGCGCCGACGGCCTGATCATGCCTGCAAAAAAGGGGCAGCGGCCTCCCGATCTGCGATATTTCAATCAACCCCAGAAGTGACAATGCAAAAGCAACGGTGCGGGCGACAGGTCTGAGTGGTGATAGAATAAGGCAGTGTCACGCTTGGGGTGGCGCGGAGTGGCGCCTACTCCGGCCAGTCATTAGGGAAATATGTCAAGTGGTTGCAAGTCAGACGATTGCAACCCAGCACCTGAGCGAATGTCGGAATCAGGTCACTTCCAGATCAACTCGGAGCTTCCATTGGTCCGGTCTCCATGAGCTGACGTTCTGCGCCTTGCGTTCGTCCTGAAAAACACGCTCGGGTCGCCCCGCGGGATTTTCAGCGTCACCGTCGCCAACCGATCCCCACCGAAGCGATTGGCAAAGGCCTGCGCGTCTTCCAGTTTAGCAAAGCAGAACACCATAAAGTCGCTGTCATCGCGGCGCAGAGAGTACGTGAGCGGTTCCGTCGATAGGGGCGGCGGCAGCGCCAAATTTCACTTCACTGTTCCTGAGGCCCCGCACCTTTTCGGCCAGGCGACCTGGATGTCCTTCGGTATTTCATCCTGGTGGTGGCGATGCTCCTCGACCCGGCCGGCGTGCTCTTGGTCGTGGCCGCGACGTCGGCGGGCCGGTAAACCCACTGCGCGGCGCCCCGTGAACAGGTGCGGTGGACGTAACATTCCAGGGAGGGGATTGCCGATGAAAGCGATTATCACCGGCGCCGTGTTGGCGCTGGCGACGACGGCGGCGGGGGCCGCCGAAGCAGACTACGCCAATGCGAACTATGTGCTGCCGGGATGCAAGGTCATTCTCGAAAAAACGACGCCAAATGGCATGAGCGGCGTGACCGTGCAGCAAATCTTTGACGGTGGTGTTTGCGAGGGAATGTTTTCCGTGCTGCTCTCCATCGGGTGGTCTCGCATGAATGGGGAGACGCTGTGCATGAACATCCCGAGGAATGCCACACGCGAGCAACTGATACGCGTCGCTGTGCGCTACATCGAGGCTCGGCCTCAGCGGATCCACGAGCCGTTTGTCAACTTGGCGATTGAGGCGCTGCAAGCTACGTGGCCGTGCACGCCAGACGGGGTGTCTATGCCCATTTTACCCCCAAAGGATTGACCACCATTCCTAATGGAGGCCGTCAATGCGAAAAATGGACATGAAGTCCGAATAGCGACGGCCGGTAATCACCTATTCCAATTCTCGCTCCGCTCCCGCTGCATGGCGACGCTGGCGGGATTGTGGACCTCGATCCACGCAGAGGGCATCGTTTCCAAGACGGTGGACAGTACCTATCGCTCCGGCTCGTGTGCAACTCCTCGAACCGTGACAGGCCGTCAGGCCCGAGCACCTCGCCGTTGAAGCACCGCAGGCGGGCCGCCCGTTTTTTTCTCGACGCGGCAAATTGCTTTCGATCGATAAAAAAGGAAGACCACGCGCGTGAAGCCAAGTTCAGGTTTCCGTCGGTAGCAGGCTGGAATGATCGCCGAGCGCCGCTTTTTTTGCCAATGCATCTCCGAAAAATTGGAACCGCTCGGCGTCCGTAAGCGATCCCGTGGCCAGCGCTGACCAAGGTGGCGTTCGATCTGGAGGGTGGTGCCGGACCGGCAACTGTGTGTGGGCGGCGCCGGATGCGGCGCAACGGCAACTTTAAAATCGGCCAGCTCCGCTGAAAAATCGGCTAGCCGAATTCTGAATCGGGCAGGACCGGATTAGCGCGGTCGGGCAGAAAAGCCGCGGATCTTCACTCGAAATCGAGAACTGCAATGCCCAGCGTGACCGACGTCCACCCCACTACAGAACGGCTGCACGCGCTTGAGGCGCTCAGGGGCATGCCAGCGGCTACTTCGTCGGCAATCCAGCCGCCCGCTTCGATCGCGACGACCGTCCAGCGAAATGCCGGCCTCGATGCCCTGCGTGCGGCGATAGTGCTACTCGTGGTGTTCCACCATACGGCCATCACCTACGGGGCGAACGGCCTCTGGTACTACCGCGAGGTCATGCCGGACGGGAGTCCGAGCTCGAAGCTGCTCACCCTGATGTGCTCGGTTGACCAAGCCTTTTTCATGGGGTTGCTCTTCCTTTTGGCCGGCTATTTCTTGCCCGGGTCGCTGGCGCGGCATGGCATGGTGGGCTATGTCAAGGAACGGCTGCTGCGTCTCGGTATCCCGATCCTCGTCTTCGGCTTGGTGATCGGGCCAGCGACGATCGCATTGGGTCTGACCGCCAAGGGCATCCCGTTTACGACCACGCTTCTGGCGCGGTGGAGCTCTGGCACATTGGCGGTGGGCCCGCTCTGGTTCGCGGTCGCGCTGCTGGTTTTCACCGCTGGGTTTCTGGCGTGGAGGAGTCTCGCGCCGTCCCCGGGATCGGAAGCGGATACGCCGCAGCCTCGTTACTTCCCCTCGAACGCGATGCTGGCGATCGGCGCGCTTGCCACCGGCGCCGCCGCCTTCGCATTGCGTTTGGCGTGGCCGGTCGGAACGACGCCCGCACTAGATCTGCAGCTCGGTTATTTCGCAAGTTATGTGGTGTTGTTCGCGGCCGGTTGTGCTGGCGCGCGCGGCCAATGGCTGAGCCATGTTCCATCTCGCCAGCAGCGCTTGTGGATGATTGTGGCTGCCATTGCCATGGCGGCTTCCGCTGTGCAGATCTTCGCGGTGCGGACCGGTGGCACGGTCCACACGGGGACGGCGTCGGTCAGTCCTCTGGGCGGCTGGAACGTGCACGCGGCCACCTATGCGCTTTGGGAGCCGCTGGTGGCTTGGGGCGTCATCCTCGGGCTGGTCCACCTGTTCGAGCAAAGGTTCGCCCTGGGCCCGGCCTGGTCGGTGCTGGCCCGGCGCTCCTACGCGATCTATGTCATCCATCCGCCGGTGGTGGTGGGGATCGCGCTCGCCTGGCGCGATGTTCCGGCGCCGCACCTAGCGAAATTCACGATCACCGGTTCGCTGGCCGGGCTGGTCTGCTTCTGGATCGCAGGGCTGCTGTTGCGCATTCCGGGTATCAACCGAGTCTTATGACATGTCGAGATCGGACGCGCCGCCCCGCATTACGGGACGCACGATTGACAGCATCGGTCTCGCGATCCGAGCCAACGCTGCGCGATGATGCGGTCCGGCAACGGGTCGCGACACCGAAGCCAGAGGCCAAGGACCATGAATAGAGGACGTCTCTTGTGGATCCTCCCCAGCCTGCCCTCGTGCCGGCCCATGGCGATCGGCGCTCGCCCCGACCCGCCTGCTCTCGGCTGGCCGTCGGAAGGTCTGTCCCGTCGTCCGCGAAGGTGACACCATGCCCGGTCCGTTGACCATCCTGCAGCACTCGCCCTGGTGGATCTATCCCTTGCTCCTGCTTCTCGTGTGGTTCGGCGTGCGGGGCATGCGCCCCCGCACCTTGCCGATCTGGCGACTTGCGATCGTTCCCCTGGTCTTCACCGGTTGGGGCATAGTGTCGATTCTGTCGCGACCCGCGACCTCGGGCGGCCTGATTGCGGACTGGTTGGTGTGCGCTGCCGTTGGCGCCGGCAGCGCGTGGCTCAGCAACCGGCGGATGACGGTGGCGATTGACGTCTTGCGCGGGAAGGTGACGTTGCAGGGCAGCATCGGACCGCTGGTTCGGAACTTGCTGGTCTTCGCCACGAAATATGCCGTCGGCGTCGCGATGGCCCTGCTGCCGACGCACCGGGCCGAGATCGCTGCCCTTGACATCGGCATTTCCGGCGCCATGGCGGGTTATTTTCTTGGGTGGCTCGGCCGTCTAACCTGGAACATCAGAGGTGCAGGTTATATTCGCGCGATGCCGAGCCCCACTCAATCCGAACTCTCCGAAGACTCGTTGCCCGCCAGTCTCTTCGCTGTTCTCCCGGACGACCTGAAAACTGACAGGTGTCCAAGTGGGCGGTCCTAGGTTGGCTAGCGGCCTTTGATCCCCTCGTCCGCTTGCTGATAATTTTTTGCATCGGCGTCTCTGCGACACGGAAGCCTCTGCCGCCGATGTCTCACGGCCACGCAAACGGCGCACTGCGATGTTTGCGTGAGCAGGCGGCCATGCAGAATGGCGAAGGCCACGGCATGTAACGAAAAAGGGCGCCCCGGACACAACTTGTCGGGGGTACTGACGGCTGCGTCTGATATGAGCCGTCAAGGATCCCTACATACTGCAGGCGAACCGGCTGCGTGGCGCAGCTGTCCAGCATACAAGCCATGTTGATGCAGCCCGGGCTTCGCACCGTTTCGGCCAATCAGTCCCACACACGAAGACGATCCTTTGTTGGGCTCCCGCGTTCTCGGTGCACAAGGCATAACAGGCGGCTCGGCGATTGGCGGTCCCGACCCTCGGTCGCCTGTGCAAGGTGGGGAGCGACACCGGGAGCGGCGCAAGGCCAGAACATGAGGTCGTAGAGGGCAACCGCG
>JASHRR010000266.1 GCA_030037185.1 Xanthobacteraceae bacterium
GATGCGGCACGCGAACGTGCATCGACTGCTCTGACGAAAGGGCTTTGAAGCATCGGCAAGCCGGTGAGAGCCTGACGGACCCGCACCTTCGGCGTGGAGCACACGACGATAATGCGGGCTACAATGACTCTCACCCGTCTCAACCGCAGAGAACTTCGAACGGCGCCGCGGCCGGAGCGCCGGCGGGTGGACCGGCAGAGATGGCACTTTCCCTTTGGGGTGCCATCCAAGCCGAAGTCGACGCGATGAGGCTGGTGGCGATTGCCATGTGTCGCAATCGCCAGTGAAGCCTGTTTCTTGCAGAAAAAGCCACAGCGACGGTCGATTTCGCCAATGTCCCACCCCGGTCAAGCGTAGCCCCGACCTCCCTCGGAAGGCACACACCGACGACGAGGTCGGGTCGTCTTTTTGCGGATGAACCCGATTGCCGGATGGCGCGCCGTCAGAGCCGGTGTCGAAAGACCGTGGCGCAAGAATTGCACGCCAGCAACAACCTCAAGCCGGGCGGGGACCATCGCTGGAGAAGTTACCATGAACGCACAGCAGTGTGGTTTCGTTTTAGCGGCGACATTGGCAGTGTCCGTCGCAATGCCCGCTCTGGGGCAAACGGTGGCGCCCGGATCCATCCTGGATTTTTCCGGCATATGGGCGCACCCGTACCTGTTCCCGAGCTTCGAACAGCCTGAGTCTGGCCGAGGGCCGCTGGTAAACAAGTATCGTCGGCGGCAACTTTTCGATTCTGACGGTCGGCCTTTGCTGCCGGTGATCAAGTGCTCGTCGGCAACAATAACATGCTGGTAGCCGACTACGCTGATCCTATTTTGAAGTCACACGCCGCGGAAGCTGTGAGGAAGCATGGCGAAATTGAACTAAATGGGAGCGCCGCTCCCAATCCGAGCAACCAGTGCTGGCCCGAACCAATGCCCTACATTCTCTGGAATTTTGGAATGCAGATGCTGCAGCGACCGGACAAGGTCATTATCCTGTACGATGAAGATCATGAATTCCGTGAAGTGCGAATGAACCAGCCTCATCCGGCAGAGGTGGCGCCGTCCTGGTATGGCGATTCCGTTGGTCACTACGAAGGCGAAACGCTGGTGATCGACACCGTAGGCGTAAAGGTCGATCGGCCGTTTGCGATGATCGACATGTTCGGCACGCCATATACCTCAGCCTTGCACGTGGTGGAGCGTTATCGGCTGATCGACTATGAAGCCGCAAAGCAAGCGCAGGATCGGGCTGGTACGCAGCTTTACCGCCTTCCGGGGGTCGCTGAAGGCTGGTCGCCCGACCCTGCTTACAGGGGAAAGGGCTTGCAACTGGAGTTTACCGTCGAGGATGCAGGCGTCTACACAATGTCCTGGTCGGCAACCATGACGTATCGGCGCGTGGAGCGGGAGTGGCCGGAAACGGTCTGTGCCGATAATCCGCATGTGTATTATGCTGGTGAGGACGCCGCTGTTCCGCACGCCGACAAGCCGGATTTCTGAGCTGGCGGACGCGCGCCGGCGCGGGGTCTGCAAGCCCAGCGGCGTTGATTGCTTCCACATGCAAGCAATCGTAGTAAGGAAATTGTTCTCGCCAAGTCCTGGCGTCACGGGACAAAGCCCGCGGTCCACATTTCTTGAGGCAAAGCCGGTTTGTTGAGCGTGTAGGCGTCGGCAACTACCCTTACGGTCGCGGCCATCTTGGCCGGATCGATGGCGCCCAGCTTGCGTCCGGCGCCGACCGCGAGCGCGCGCACCTGTTCGATTTCGGCGGCGGCGATCTCGGGTCTGATTTGCTGCTGGTAACGCCCGATCGTCCGTCCTGCCATGGCGGGATCCGCAAAAGCGTCCGCCATGCCGCGCAGGGTCGCCGCTACGAAGCGGCGCACCATATCGGGCTCTTTCGCGATCAGTTCCTCGGACACGACGATGCCGTTGCCATAGTAGTCGAGCCCGACATCGCGATAAGCGAGCCGCACGAGCTTCTTCGGTGCAACGGCGGCAGCCAGCAACGGCTCGCCGACAATGAACTGGCCGACGGCTTCGGCACGGCCGGTCGCCAACAGGGCCGGCAGCGCCGCGCTTTCCGCGACCTGCCACGTCACCCGTGACGGATCGAAGCCGGCCGCCTTGGCATAGGCGCCGAACAGGACAGCATTGGCGCTGCCGGCACTGTCGGCAATGCGATGCCCCACAAGGTCCTGAGGCTTGCGGATGCTGCCATTCTCGGTCGCGTAGATCGCATGCGGCGGCGCTGCGTAGATCACCGCAACCATGCGAACGGGAACGCCGTCATTGGCGCGCGCCAGCACAAGCGAGCCTGCGTCCGCAAAGCCGATCTGTGCCGCGCCGGCGCCGACCTTTCGGATGGCATCCGCTGAGCCGTTGCCGCGCACGAACGACACGTCGAGGCCGGCCTGCCGGTAGTAGCCGCGCTCGAGCGCAACGTAGTAGTAGGCGTGGCGGCCATTGAAGCCGAAATCGGTGATGAAAGTGACATTCTCGGCGCGCGCCGGCAGCGCCGCGCCAATCGCCAGCAGGCCGACGACGGCCGCTCTCGCTAAATGGCTCATGGCCCTCCTGCGATCATTGCGCCGCAATGCTCGCCACATTGCCGGCGAGGTAGGCGGGTCGTGTGATGCCGCGCGGCCGTTCGCAAGGCGCCATGACGTCCGCAAGAAGCCCACAGTCGGGCACCATGACCTCGCCATCGATGACCACGAAATCGGGGAGCAGCCGCTCGCGAACTGTGAGGCGCTCGCCGACCGAGTCGAAGAACGTCCATTCACCCTCGACCGGCCGCAGCACCGTGAGGTTGGCGCGGGCTCCGGGCCCGAGATGTCCGATCGAGGGATCGGCCAACACCTTAGCGGGCGTGGCGGTCGCGGCGCGCACCGCGTCCGTGAGGCTCATGCCTAGCCCTAGGAGCTTGTTGATGCCGCCGACGAGCGAGTAATCCAGGATGCTGAAGTCGTGGTAGGCGTTGAAATCACCGTGCACGTCCGAGCCAATGGTGTCCGGGAAGACCCCCTTTTCCATCATCTTGCGCGCGATCTTAAAGCTCAGATTAACGCCATGGCCAAGGTCGAACAGCACGCCTGCGGCCTTGGCCTCGAACAGCCAGCCTGGCACCTCTTCGCCGATGCTCATAATGCCGTCCGGCATGCGCGAATAGATGTGGGCGAGCGTATCGCCGGGCCT
Organism: Xanthobacteraceae bacterium; assembly: GCA_030037185.1. Next base: position 3,189 of record JASHRR010000266.1, read on the forward strand.
CAGATACTGAACCACCTGGCCCATCACGGCCGACGGGTTAGGGCGGTTCGCTTCGTCTACCGGGAAAAGCTCGCCGGTGTGCACGTAAAGCGGAAGGTTGGCGGCGCATCCGGCTTCCGCGGCCTTCCTCAGCACCGCCGGCCCCCAATGAGACAGGCCGCCGCTCTCCCAATGGCATTTGATGCCACGCACGATGTGCGGATGCTCGGCGGCGACGCGCACTAGCCCGTCCAGCTGCACCATGCCCGGATTGTGCAAGGTCGTGCCTTCCATGCCGCCCTGCAATGCGCCAGCCACGTTGATCGACACGAAGGCCCGCACATCGGTGCGGGCAGGGTCGGCGATGAAGGCCTTGAAGCCGCCGAAAGTCCACGCGCCCGAGCTGCCCTGGTCGACGATCGTAGTGGCGCCCGACTGGATGCCCGCCGCATCCGCCGGCACGCCGAAATTTGTCACCCATTCGTAGACGTGGACGTGCATGTCAATGAAGCCGGGTGTGACGATCGTGCCGCGCACATCGACCTGGCGCTTGGCTGGGATGTCCTGCGCGGCGGCGCCGACCGCCACGACGCGACGGTTGTGGATGGCCACGTCAGCGATGCCGTCTTGCGCATTGGCCGGATCGATGACGCGGCCGCCGCGCAGCAGCAGGTCCGCGGCCGAGGTTGCAGGATCACGCCAGGCACCACTCATTGCGATTCTCCATCGCGATTCTTGATCACGACGCGGTGATTTTGCTGAGCTCGCGCGCCTCACGCGCCGAAACTGGCACTGCGTTGAGCAGCAGCCACGCCGGGATGATCAATTCTTCGGCGCCCATGGGACGGCGATCCGCTCGATGAATGCGATGGCGTAATAGAGCACAATGCTCATAGCGGTCAACAACACCAGTGCCGCGAACGCCAGTGGCGTGCGGGATTGCGAGCTCGACACCAGGATCAGGTAGCCGAGCCCATCCTCAGAGCCAACGAATTCGCCGATCACTGCGCCGATCACCGCAAACGTGATGGCGATTTTCAGCCCCACGAAGATGTGGGGCATCGCGGTCGGGAATCGAATCTTGATGAACGTTTGCAGCGTGGTGGCGGAGAGCGAGCGGATCAGCTCCATGAGCGGTGTCGGCACTGCCGCAAGCCCGGTTGCTGTCGCCACAATGATCGGAAAGAAGCAGACCAGGAATACGACCACGACTTTCGGCAGCATGCCGAACCCGATCCAGAGCGCGAGCAGTGGCGCGATCGCGACCTTGGGAACGGATTGGAAGGCGAGCAGGATCGGGTAGATGGTGTTGCGCAGGATCGGCGCATAGACGATCGCGACCGCGAGCGGGATGCTGATTGCAATCGCAAGCGCAAAGCCCACGATTGTTTCGTACAAGGTGACCAGCGAATGGCGGGCGAGCTCGCCGCGCCATTCTGCAAGCGCAAGCGCGATCGCGCTCGGTGCCGGCAGGATCCAGCCCGGGACCTTGAACTCACGCACCAGCAACTCCCACAACGCCACCAGCGCGATGAACGTCAGCGTCGCGCCGACGATCGCCTTGCCGGGAGATTCGCCCGTCTCCACCCTGTCGTCCGGCGGCTCGATGGTTCGCGCCGTGCGCTCTAGCGTCATCGCCTTGTCACTCCCTCGCTTTGATAGATCACGGCCCGGATCTGATCGGAATAGGATTTGAACTGGGCCGAGAATTCCATCTCGATGGTGCGCGGCCGCGACAGCGCAATGTCCACGATCTTGGCAATCCGCCCCGGCCGCGGTGACATCGCCACCACGCGGTCCGCCAGCAGGATCGCTTCGGTGATGTTGTGAGTGACGAAGATCACCGTCTTCTTGTCAGCATCCCAGATGCGCATGAGTTCGAAGCCGAGTTCCTCGCGGGTCATGGCATCGAGGGCCGCAAACGGCTCGTCCATCAACAGGACCGAGGGATTGTGAACGAGCGCGCGGCACAGCGCCACACGCTGCTGCATGCCCCCCGACAGCTCGCGTGGGTAGCGCCCCTCGAACCCGGACAGACCGACGAGATCGATGAGGTACATCGCACGCGCGCGCGCCTTTGCCTTGTCGAGGCCGAGGATCTCGGCCGGCAGCAGCACGTTGTCGAGCGCGGTTCGCCATGGCAGCAGCACCGCCTCCTGGAACACTATCCCGACGTCGCGCGGCGGATGCGAGAGCACCGCGCCGTCAAAGAGCAGCACGCCGCGCGACGGGCGGATGAGGGCGCCGATCAGCTTGAGCAGTGTGGACTTGCCGCACCCAGAAGGGCCGACCAGCGTCACGAACTCGTTCTGCCGGATGGTGAGGTTGACTTCCGCGAGCGCCGTAGTCCGCCCGCCCTTGGACGTATAGGTTTTGTCAAGGCCCTCAATGCGAATCTTGTCCATCAGACTGACGTTCCGGGGCACTCAGTAGATGTGGCGCGGATCGCCGCATCACGCGCGGCCGCAGGCGAATTTCCATATCCTGAATTCCCGGCGATCGGCTATATTCGCTCAACTCCGTTGCGAGAGAAAGATGGAGCAGATGCTCGACCTCCTGCCGCCCGGCCGTCCCTTGATGGTGCGCCTGCTCATCGCCTTGACGATCCTGTTTCGCCCGAGCCCCTCCGCCGCGCTCGATACCGTCTCCTTGATCACCGACTTCGGCTACAACGGTCGGCACGCCTATTTCTTCTATGCGCTCGACAAAGGCTACTACAGAGACGCTGGGCTCGACGTGAAGATCCGTCGCGGCCAGGGCTCGGTCGATGCCATCCGACAGGTCGGCGCCGGCAATGCGATGTTCGGCTTTGCCGATGCCGGCTCCCTGGTGCTGGCCCGGGCCAATGATCAGATCCCGGTCAAGCTGGTGGCGATTGTGTATGGCAAGCCACCACAGGCGATCTTCTGCCGCGAAGACGCCGGATTGAAAGAGCCCAAGGACTTGGAAGGAAATGCCATTGCCAATCCGGCCGGCGGATCGATCCCAGACCTTTTTCCAGCCTTCGCCAAAGCAGCCGGTATCGACCGTCAAAAGGTGCGCTGGGTGGTCGCCAGTAGCGAGTCGCTGCCGGGGCTCCTGGCCGCCAACCGGGTTCCCTGCGTCGGCCAGTTCACCGTCGGCGAGGCGATGCTGCGCGCCCAGCTCGCGCCGGCCAAATTGGTGCGCTTCGCCTATTCGGACCCGGGACTGAGCTATTATGGAAACGGCATCGTGGCGACCGACGCGACCCTGGCCGGCAAACCCGATCTCGTGCGCCGCTTCGTCGAGGCGACGGTGCGCGGCATGAAGGAAGCTTTCGCGAACCCGCCTGCTGCCGGCGCTGTGATGCACAAGATGGTACCCCAGGTCGATGCCGCGGTTGCCCAGGACGAGACCGCGGCGGTGGCCGATCTCGCGCGGATTCCCGGCAGGCCGCTGGGTGAGATCGACCCGGCTCGGATCGAGGCCACCCTCGACGTCGTCAAGGGCGCCTTCAGGCTGTCGACGCCCCTCGCCGCGGCCGACATCTATGCGTCGGGCTTCACGGCAAAGTAGCGGACTCAATACGGACACGCCTGCTTGCGCACCGCCCGCATCGCCATTCCCGACCTCGTCTCCAATTCTTACTTTCCGGCCATCGCGGCAATCGCGCTCGATTTCTTCAACCGCGAAGGGCTCGACGTC
>JASHRR010000023.1 GCA_030037185.1 Xanthobacteraceae bacterium
CACGGGACTTTTCTCTCGTCTGCGAACGACGATCGACTCACACGGGAGCGTCGCCGTATCAGGGGTGATACGAAGACGGTCCGTCAGCTTTTCGAGGCAGATGCTAGCCTCTGCGTCCCCCACGACGAGACGCCTGCTACTTATGCGGATGTTCTCGTCAAACAAAGCCTCGGCGGCCGGATTTGCGTCCAACACGAACCCAAGCCGATCGATCGCGATCGCGGGCTGGCGGACGGCGTTCAGCGCATTAGTGGCGCTTGACAATGAGATCCGACCAACGGCCGCAGACAGAGAGGCAATCTCGCTCAGCGGTCGCGATAAATCGGCCAGCACCCGCTTGTCGTCTGCTTCGAACGGACCTTCCTGGGGCGTGCGTTGGATAGATAGCCCCCACAGTGCTGGGCCCGCCCAGATAGCGACCCCAGCAAACCATCGCAAACCGTACGGCGCTACAAGCTCGTTGTAATAACGACTCCGCTCCATCTCGTGCGGCGTTACTATGTCCTGATCGGTGACCACCTTCTGGCCTTTTAATATCAGCCGGAAGCCTCTGTCTGCCCGAAGATCGTGCGTGTGCCACTCATTGCAAAAGTAGGCGTTGAGCATTTCGCTGAGCCCCGCGCTATGAGGAATATCGACCGTGCGCACGTCGCTCTGCAATAGCACCGCGCCGATCGCGCCAGCTGCCGCGCTGATCTCACTGAGGATTTCTGGCCATATCGCGGGCTCAATAGCGGTCTCGCCGAGCCGAGCGCAGGCATCTTCAAGCCGAGCCGTATCAATATCGCTCATATTGTGGAGTGGGCTATACCTTAACTAACAATTAACATAACTGTACGGCATGAGCTAAATGGGTCAAGACATTCCTCCGTTCACCGATGTACTTTTCAACTGGATAAATTGCAGACCCGCTTGGCTTGCCTGCTCCCCGCTGCCCGCGAAATTGCGTGCCATCCTTTGGCGAATTAAGTCTCCAATACAATCGAACGAACCGGGTGGCGCAACATGTGTCAAGGTGTCGCCGCGTGTGGTTGCCCGCACATCGGATCCCCCCCAGATTAACATTCTGGCGCTCTGCCGAGTCATGTTACTATCGGGTTGTGCTCTGTTCACACGCATCATGTTCACCGCGCGCAGGCTTCGATCGCTCGTGCGGGAAGCAGCAACTCATGAAACGTCGACTATTTCTACGGGCCTCTGGTCTTAGCCTTCCAACAGCTGCGATCGCAACCCCGGCAATTGCCCAGGGCACTCCCGCCATCAAGTAGCGGATTGCATCGAGCGTTCGGAAATCGCTCGACACCGGGTGATGGCATGTTGATGAATGAAGTTTCGTAGAGGTTGAATGTGTGTGGGCTCCCCGCAGCCAATTCGGGGGGGCCAGATGGGCGGGTGGTTTCGCGAAGAAATCAAGGATCAAGAAGGCCCGCGACTTCCGCGGTGTGAAATTCCGCATTGGCCGCCCTGCGGGGCGAACATTCCAATGCTCGGCCGGGTGCGTCAGCAAATCGCCACCGGTGATATTTATTCGTCGCTGGCGAAAATGAACGATCGATGCCGCCGAATGGGTCGGCCGGTACGACGACGAGCGGCTCGGGCTCAACAAAATCGTTAGGTACTATTACTATCCTGCGTGGTGGGAGGGGTTCGATCGCCAATCGCCTGATGATCAATCTGGCGAAGTGGGACTAGCTGCCTTACCACGGCGTTATTGCCGAACGGCATACGCTAACTCTGAGTCCGCGGCGCGATATGATCCGCGCAAATCCGGCCGCACTGCGGCGACTGGTCGCTGGAGGTAAGGAACTGAAGCCGTTCTCGCAGCCGATTATCGGAGCCTGCCTCAAGGCATCAAATGAGGTCAATGCCGAGACCGCTGCTCACAACGAGGACTTCGGGACGGTCTTGGCATCGATGCAGTCTTTCCGCAACCAGGAGCATTTTGGTGGCAGGTTACGCCACGATGGTTGGGGTCTCGGAGATAGCGCCTGGAACGTGTGCTGGCCCCCGCACCCCTCCACGAAAGAGACAAGTTATCTTCTCGAAGGCGAGGCTACTCTCAAGATTGCGGGCCAATCGGATTGAAGGTTGGAGCCCGGTTATACGTTTTAATGCTCGCCACGAAAGCAGCAACACATCGCACCTGGCTGGGTGCTGATATAAAGAGGCCCCGTCCTGGGGTGGGGTGAAGTAGGAGGGGGCTAGGGAAGAAGACTTAGTTAGTAACTAAGCACGCAACTGTTCGATCAGTAGCAATATTTCTGGCGATTTATCGCGGAAGTAACGCAGCGGATATCCCGGTGTGTCAGCGAGGAGTCCTGGCCGTCGCCCATGTGCATCGGCACGGGTCGGTTCACCGATGCCGGAGTCAGGGGGATTTTACCCGCGAGACACTGAATCACGAACCCCTCGTAGTGCCGCCGGTGGCTTTGCTGCACTGGCCCCAACCGGTCCTGCGCGAGCTTGTGGCAACTATCCCAGACCTGGTCGGCGAAGGTCGGCGTGATCGCTGCAACAATCGAGAGAGCGACAATTCACGCGCGCATTAACATCCTCCTTTTATCAAACATCGACGCAATAATTAGCTGGAGGCGCTTTGTCTTGACCGATTTGGGTATAGTGTTCTAGTTTATTTACAACAAAACAGATACGTCCGAAATATTTACCCTTCCCTTTGGGGTTCCATCGCGCAGGCCCGCGCTGCAGTAATTCATCGAATCGCGGTAGGGAAACCCCGATCTAACGGCGTTACTGCTTGTCTCTTAATTGCTCGTTCCAGCGAGTCGCACTATTGCGTCTCAAATAAACGTAGTTCATCCGTTGTCCATCTGTTCGGGTACCCGTGAGCGTCAGTGGATAAGTCCTACCATCGGGCGAACCCTCTTTCAGAGAGCTGATGTTGGCGGTATTGGCATCAACTCGCCTTGCAGCAGCTGCGTCAACAATCCGAGAGCCGGTCACTGGATGGGTTTCCCATCTTTAATGACTTCCAAAATACGATAGCTGCGGGTTCCCCGGCCTGTCGACGCCTACCGTGGCCTTTCGATTTTGTCCTTCCCTCGCTCGTATGCAGTCAAGCTTTTGTACGGTCGAGCGGGACTGAATTTTGATTCGTGAGGTTTAGCCGCCAAAGCCCGAGCAGGGATCCGTTTGTCCAAAACCAATCTGAGGGACTCGGCAAATCGCTAGGCTTAGCATGAAACGTGGCACCTCGGCTCATGTAGGTCCTCTCATAGCGTCTCCGCGCGATGGTAATCGCGGATGCGCAGTAAATTTCAGGACGGTTCCCGCTGTGGGACCCTTTCCGCGCTGTCTTTAAATTCACAGGACATCGGCACGTCCCTGGCAGCTTGCAGGCAAAATCTACGTCGGCACCCTCGCCCGACAACTAAAACAGTAGCTTAAATCGAAAGCTCAGTATAACGCTTCATGGTAACGAGTTTACGTTGCCGCTATGAGAAGGTCAATAGAATATCGCGTCATACACGTCCGCGATGCGCTAATTTCAAAATTCACGCAAATGCATTGACTGCCGCAGAAAGGCCAGTTGAGGAATGCCGGGGCCCGCGCGAGAGGCGGCGGCCATCGCCAAACCAACGCCGGACCCAGCAACGGCGTCCAGAAACGGTGCTTCCAGACCTCGGCCACGACGTGCATCGCAGCGGCGGCTGGTGAGATGAGTCGGTAACCCCGACCTCTCCGGGCGCAACGCATGATCCAAATGGACCATGACAAAAGTACACATCTCCGGACTCATTTCCCGTGGCCCTAGCCAATCGTCATGTTGAGCGCGGTGCCATCGTTACTTTGCTCCATTTTTTTTTGGGACGTGGTGCCCACGGGGGGCAACCGACAGTTTGAGATAATCCAAGGAGAGAACGGATGAATGCGAAATTCCTCTTGATCGCTTCTGTCATTGCCATTGGGCTGGCCATGCCGGCGACTGAGCAACAGGCAAGTTCCCAACATCGCTAGGCAACCTTTCCAAATACACGGCGCAAGGGATCAAAGCGATGACCGACAACCAGAGGATCGTGCGGCTGCATACTCGAAGTCGAGCGAGACTTTCGGCGCGACGGTGGAGGCTGCTTATTTCTTCCCGATGTGAGATGAATTCGACGGAATCGTCATCACGCAAGTATCTAGCGATTCTGTCATGGAGGCGATTAACTTCGTCGTGCGTTCCACAGGAAGCTTCGCAACATTACAGGCAGTTCCACTCATTGCTAGTAGCGAATTCAAAACACTGATGGCAACGGCAACGCAAGGGACCGCGAACTACGTCGGACCGGGACGCTGCCGACTCGATCGCCGGCTCGCTTGCTAGAAGCGCATGTGTACCCAAATTTGCTGAAAGGAAACTCCATGACTATAGCTGCTGATGCATCCGACCTACCCGTTCCGTGGTGGAAAGAGCCAACCAAGGACCAATGGTTGGCTTGGACAGCCGCGTGGCTCGGCTGGATGCTCGACGCCTTCGATTTCACGATTTTTCTCCTCATCTTCGCACCGATCGCCTATGAGTTCGGCGTCTCGGTAACGGCAGTCGCGGCCGTGCTCACGTTAACGCTGTGGCTGCGTCTCCTCGGCGCAATGGGCGCCGGCTGGCTCGCCGACCGGATCGGCCGCAAAACGCCGCTTATGCTGTCGATTCTATGGTTCTCGGTCTGCAACTTCATTGCCGGCTTTTCACCGACTTTTATCTTTTTGTTCATCGTTCGTGCCACGCTCGGCATCGGCATGGGTGCAGAATGGCCGGCCGGCGCAAGCCTTGCGATGGAGTCGTGGCCGGCACGTTCGCGCGGCCTGATGAGCGGTCTGTTGCAGGGGTCATGGGGGCTTGGCTTTGCGCTCTCCGGCCTTGCCTACTCGATGTTCTTCGACTCGATCGGTTGGCGTGGTCTTCTCTGGATTGGCATCCTGCCGGCCCTCGTCTGCGTGTACATCCGTTGCTACGTTAAGGAGCCCGACGTTTGGGTGGAGAACCGCAAGCGACAACGCGAACAGAAACAGGAGCCGCGTGCACCACTTATCGGCATCTTCAAACGCGGACTTCTCGGCAATACGTTGAACGCGTGCTGGGCGATGGCCAGTTCCCTGATCGTCTACTATTCGATCTACGGGCTTTATGCCACTTGGCTGCAAACCGAACTCAAGCTCACGGCCGCAATCGTTGCGACACCGATCTTGCTAGCCAATCTTGCTGGTTTTGCCGGCACCGGGTTCTGGGGCTTCGTCGGCGATCAAATCGGCCGGCGCTGGTCGATCATTCTCCCGGCGGCGCTGGGTTGCATTGTGGCGCCGATATACCTGCTCAGCAACGACGTGACCTGGATTGTCAGTGGTTTCATCATTCAGGGCTTGTTCGGCGGCGCGATCTATCAGTTCCCGAGTTACCTGACCGAACGATTCCCGACCGAGGTGCGCGCCACAGCAAGCGGGTTTTGTTATCACGTTGGCGCAGTATTTGCTGGTTTCCTTCCGCCGGTGATTTCGTATTTTGCGGTTGAGCAGCACATGGGTTTTGCAATACCGATGTTGATAGGCACAGTAGTCGGCGGTGTGAGCGTAGTGATTGCAGTCCTGCTGAGCCCCGAAACGAAGGGCAAAGTGTTCACTTCCGACTTGATGAGCCACTAGCGTGACCGGACCAACTCCAATTCTGGGAGATTGCGATCCAGGCGGAGCGAAGTGCTAACCCGTTTATGTTGACTGAGAGCGGAGTGGCGGGGTGATGGTCGCCCGGAGGCACACCTATGCTGAACTCGTCATCGTATTTGAGCGTAATGGCCAGGAGATCAGGCGACTGACGGCCCGGAACGGAGAGCAGGCTGCTCAGATGGCGGCCTTGCTCATAGCTGCGCTCGGCCGGCTTGAGGCGGGCGACGTTATGACGGTGAATGAGCCCAGCAGTGATTTGATTGTCGAGGTCCTCCGCATCCCGCATCGGCAGGGATAAGGGCCCCGCGGATATGGGACGCAGGCACGATTCTCTCGAGGCCTAGGCCAAAAGGCAGGCATCAACGATCAGCCTCAGCGACGCCCGCCGTATCGATCGGGATGGCTCGGATGCTGCCGCGGCGGCAAGAGCCGGCGTGTCGTCATCCGGGCCTTTTGTGCTGGCGCAGTCTCAACTTCAATTGGCTCTGCATTGAAGTCTACACCGTCGAGGTGCTGGACGAGCGTAATGATATCGCCCCGGTCTGGCAGCCGCGGCAGTTGGGTAACTGTTTGCTGGTGTTGGTCGTGTCGGTGCCGCCCCAAACGGGACAAGGGCCAACAACTTCTCGTCCTGGTCGCAGCAGTTTGATACCTCGACCGTGAATTTCACCGGCAATAGGCACAGCACGAGCCGTGGCGACTTCAAGTGATCGCATGCGTCCTCGGATTTTGGAAAGAAGAGGCCGCCGGTCGGAGCGGCCTCAAAATGCGTTAGAACGGCATCTTTTTTTCGGCCCGCATCAGCGGTCGACCTGGGTTAAACCGTGAACCGCGACCGCGAGGACGTAACTCCCTTGCGCAACTATGGCGGCCTAGATCATCGATGCCAGTCGAACGCGATTGTTCAACTTTGCTCAGCTAGACACAAAAAGCAGTGAACTCTTGGAATTTTCAAGAACCGCCGCCGCTACTTTGCCGAAGAATAGCGTCTCGCTGGCCGGACGCCCCACGCCCATGACGATCAGGTTATAATTCCCGAGGCGCGCTTGCCGCAGGATCGCGTCCTCGGGGGAGATGTCGAGGCGCAACGCCGTCCGAATCGATATGCCGTGGCGGTCGGCAAGATTGACGATATCCTTGAGGACCAACTCCTCGTAGCGCCGAGTGGGTGTAGGACGTTGTTGTCGACGCTGCGCGGCGCCCAGTCCCACCGTACTCAAGACGTAAAGGGCCGTCATCGAACGATCGCTCGTTTGTCCGAGCG
>JASHRR010000267.1 GCA_030037185.1 Xanthobacteraceae bacterium
AGCCAGCGCGAATTGACGTAATACTGCGCCGATTTCTTGGCGGCCTGGGCGATCGCATCCTGGGCCTGGCGTTTGGTGCCCACGAACAGGATGCGCCCGCCTTTGGCGACGGTGTCGCTCACGGCACCAAGGGCGCGATGCAGCATCGGCACGGTCTGAGCGAGGTCGATGATGTGGATCTTGTTGCGGGCGCCGAAGATGTAGTCCTTCATCTTCGGGTTCCAGCGATGGGATTGATGACCGAAATGGACGCCAGCCTCAAGCAGCTGGCGCATCGAATAATCGGGAAGCGCCATTTGTATGCTCCGGTTGTTCCGCCGCGGATTCGTGAGGCCTGAGCGGCTTGCGCCTGCCTTGCCGCTAAGCGGAGCAAGGAAGGGGGTTGCCGGTCGGCTACCGGACGGCTTTACGGGCCAAGATCCGCGTGTGAGATGGTGGGCTTATAACGGGGGTCTCAGAGGGATGCAAGGCAGAGGCGGCAGGCAAAGGGCCGCGGAACACCATACCCGGGGCCATCAGTAGCCGATGCGCCGGCTGAACGGCGGCTTTTTCCCCCCACCCGGCAACCGGGCGGAAAACTTGGACGGGCCCTGGTTACAAGCGGCCGAACATGCCCGGATATTCCTGGCACCACCAAAGTCAGCCCCGGCGCCTTCGCGCTTTGCGTCGATTGTGCTGCCAATCCCGACCGCTGACCGTTAAAACTCGGAAAAGCGCCTCTCACCACCACTTCTCCGGCGCAAATCGTCCCGCCGCCGCTTCGATCACGGCGCCGAGCGAGAACAAAGTCTCCTCATCGAACGGGCTGCCAATCAATTGCAGGCCGAGCGGCCGGCCCTGCGGGTCGAGGCCGGCGGGCACCGAAATACCCGGCAGGCCCGCCATGTTCACCGTCACGGTAAACACGTCGTTGAGATACATCTCGATCGGGTCGGCGATCTTTTCGCCGATTGCGAAGGCGGCCGACGGCGTGGTCGGCGTCAGGATGGCGGTGACGCCGGCATTAAAGCAGTCCTCGAAATCGCGCTTGATAAGCGTGCGGACCTTCTGGGCGCGCAGATAGTAGGCGTCGTAATAGCCGGCAGACAGCACGTAGGTGCCGATCAGGATCCGCCTTCGCACCTCGGGGCCAAAGCCCGCCGCCCGCGTCTGCTCGTACATATCGATGATATCACGGCCTTCCACGCGCAGGCCGTAGCGAACGCCGTCATAGCGGGCGAGATTCGACGACGCCTCCGCGGGCGCCACGATGTAATAGGCCGCAAGCGCGTATTTGGTGTGCGGCAGCGACACCTCCACGATCTCGGCACCGGCCGCCTTGAGCCAATCGGCGCCGCGCCGCCACAGCGCTTCGATCTCGTCCGGCATCCCCTTGACGCGATATTCCCTCGGAATGCCGATCTTCATGCCCCTAACGGAGCGCGTTAACGCCGCCTCATAATCGGGCACTGCCACATCCGCGCAAGTCGTGTCCTTAAGGTCATGGCCGGCCATCGAGGCCAGCAGAACGGCTGCGTCGCGCACTGTGCGGGCGAACGGGCCGGCCTGGTCGAGCGAGGACGCATAGGCGACGATGCCAAAGCGCGAGCAGCGCCCATAAGTGGGCTTGATGCCGACGATGCCGGTGAGCGCGGCCGGCTGGCGAATCGAGCCGCCGGTGTCGGTGCCGACGGCGCCGAGACAGAGGCCGGCCGCGACTGCCGCGGCCGAGCCGCCCGACGAGCCGCCGGGAACGAGCTTCGCCTGCGAGCCCTTGCGTTGCCACGGCGACACGACCGCACCGAAATACGACGTCTCGTTCGACGAGCCCATGGCGAACTCGTCGTTGTTGAGTTTGCCGAGCATCACGGCGCCGTCGCGCCACAGATTGGCAGTGACCGTCGACTCATAGGTCGGCACGAAGGTGTCAAGCATGTGCGAGCACGCCGTGGTGCGCACCCCCTTGGTGGCGAACGTGTCCTTGACGCCGAGCGGCAGGCCGGCGAGCGGTCCGCCCTCCCCTTTGGCGAGCGCCGCATCGGCGCGCGCGGCCATCTCGTGGGCCTGTTCCGGCGTTTCCAGCACGAAGGCGTTGAGCGCGCGGGCTTGCCTTGCAGCCGCCAAATGTGCCTTGGTCAATTCGACCGCGGAGAACGCGCGCTTGCGCAGAAGATCGCGCGCTTGCGCAAGGGTCAGCGAGGTGAGCTCACTCATTCGACCACCTTGGGCACCAGGAAGAAATGACCCTGGACGGCCGGCGCATTCTTCACGATGTCGTCCGCGATCTCGCCGTCGGTCACCACGTCCGGCCGCTCCTTCATCGCCAGCGGCGTCACCGAGGTCATCGGCTCGACCCCGGCGACATCGACCTGCGAGAGTTGCTCTACGAAAGCCAGCACATCGTTGATCTCACCCTTGAGGCGCTCGACTTCACCGTCCGTGACGGCAATGCGTGCAAGATGCGCGATGTGTCGGACGGTTGCAGTGTCGATGGACATTCTCGAAGTTCCTGGGTAGCACGGCACGAAAAGGCGAACGGCGCGGTCGAACGTTCCGGGCGGGTTTCCTCGGGTGGACGTGTCGTCCCCCGGGCAAATGGGTCCGGCCGGAGCTTGCCATCGGGCCGGGCGAGGCCGGCCATTCCATGACAGGCCGCGCCCACGCAACAACCCGGCCGGCACAGCGCGCAAGAGCGCACCCACCGGTCAGGCCTTCGGCCGGCCCGGCAGCAGGCCTTGCCCACCCAAGGCGCGATTCCACTTCGACCGAAATCCGCTCTGGTTGTCCGAAAGCCTATAGCAGAGGCTCTTTTGCCGCCGCAATCCGGCAAATTCTCATGTTGCGAATTTCGCCTCACGGGTTCGATGCTGACGCGTTCCGCGATGGCGCCAAATCTCCTTCGCCGCTCGTCCATGCGTTCAAAGCGATTTATGTGGCGCAATTCCTTTTAGGCAAAGCCCTCAAGCACTGGTGGGCCGCGCACTGCCGCACAGGGGCTGCAGCGCGACCCGCCAGCAAGGGCGAGCGCAAGCAGGCCCTGCGCAAACGGCGTAGACCAAATCCGAAAGATTGGCTGCGGATGTTCGCGGTCCAGCCGAGGCCTGCGGACGGTGTGCGGCCGCAACGTGATGCGCGACAATGGCGTGCCCGCAGCGGTGCACAAGCAGAGGGGGGGCGGACGGAGGGAATGTCCCCGCGCAGGCCGGCAGGTCAT
>JASHRR010000268.1 GCA_030037185.1 Xanthobacteraceae bacterium
GCAAGGGCCTCGCTGGCATTGCCGGAAGGGAGCAGCAGCGTCGCGAAGTTGCGACGGCCGCGACCTACCGGTCCTCCTTTTGGGTTCCGCAGTAAGTGCCGTCAACGTCGCGCCCGTCCAGCCGCCTATAGTGCCGTCCCAGGCCCAGCGGCATCTCATAGATGCGGCCGGTTTGCAGGAGGGCGTCGAACGACATACCATTGTCAACCCACAGGTTGTTGGGTGGATGGCAGGCGAATCCGTAAAGGCACTCCGTGCATTGCTTTTATCTGCATTTTTCTCAGGTGGGACAATGATGAACCTGCACCGCTTGCTGCCAACTTCTTCTGTGCAGCCTTTCGGGTATAGATACGCGCCATAGGTGCACATGAGGAACCTGTCCCCAGTAGATAAGGCTTGGCGCTCCCTACGGGAGTGCGTGCGCTCAGTGATATCAATGACTTACCAAGAAGTGGGAAGTGGGACAGTAATTCGCCCATAGAATTGTTTAGGCCTTTTCCTGAATTGTCCCACCAATTCATCTTGTCCCACCAACTTGGGCTTCCTACGATCGCCTGGTGTTTGAACCTTGACGCCCTGGCTGTCTGTATGCTACTGTCATACACATGCCCGAAAACGTCACATCCACCACCTCGGTTCTTAGCGTGCGGGTGAGCCCCGACGAGCGCGCCATCTTGGAAGCAGCAGCTGAGCAGTCGCGCACCAACATCAGCGACTTCGTCCGCCGCAAGGCACTGGAAGCGGCCGAGGCGGACGTGCTCAACCGTACCATCGTCACCATTCCGGCCAAAGATTGGGACGCTTTTGAAGCCTGGATCAACCGTCCTGCCAAGACAATCCCGGCCTTGAAGAAGCTCGCGCGCGCGACCCCATCCTGGGAACGATGACCGCGGTCGCACCTCCGCGCCCGCTCGCCGAGGACGATGACCGCAGCGCCTTCGATTGTGGGCGAGAATCCCTTAACACCTGGTTCCGCCGCCATGCCTTGGCCAACCAAGCCAGTGGCGCCTCGCGCGTAAACATCATCGCCGAGACGACGTCAGACCGCATCGTCGGCTATGTGACTCTCAGCGCCGCCCAGATCGAGCGCGCGTTCCTGCCCAAACCGCAGCAACGCAACCGTCCTGATCCGCTGCCTGTCACGCTTCTCGGCCAACTCGCTGTCGATAAGCGCTACCACGGACAAGGGCACGCCGCCTCGCTTCTGCTATTCGCGCTCAAGACCGCCTTGCGCGCGGCTGACATGGTCGGCAGTGTCGGCGTCATCACGCACCCGCTCGATGACGGTGTGCGCAGCTTTTACGCGAAATGGGGCTTTACGGACATGCCATTCGATCCACGCCGTGCCATGATGGTCCGCATGACCGATTTACAGCGCAATTTTGGTGCGGAAAAAGAAGTCGCGACGGAACGATTGCAGGAGGTGCCCTATGGGAAGCAAAACAAAAAAACCTAAGCGTCCGTCTTCGGTGATGATCAATCGGTCACTTCATGTCTTGGGCCCGATCTAGGAGGGTGCCCGCCGACCTGATCGATTGACGAGTCGCGACAACCGCCTGTGGTCGTCCGGTCATCATCCGAAACTCACGGCGTATGCGGACGCCGGCCGCGGTCTGCCTTCGCAATCTAACGCGCGAATCTCGAGCCCTCGTCGCTCGGTTCGTCCAGCCGGCGCAGAATTTCGGCAAATGGCTTCATTGATCATCCCTTCGGCAAGGTTTCGACACCAACCTCGGCCGCCGTCGCGACACCCAAACGCAGCATTTCAGGAAGGACAATCGGAATAATGTCCCCGGACGCAAACGATCCCAACTGTTCGCTCCCCCCCGCCATCACCGCTTCCAGTCTCAGAGTAGGCGCCGGCAGCCCTGCAGAGACAAAAGCCGAATGCAGCTTCATACCTGTCGGCGGCTCGATGCCAAGCAAGCGAGCCGTCCATCGCCCTTTTTTGCCCCAATTCTGAGCTGAGAGGTTGTAAAACCGCTCAAATACCCTGACTGATCCGGCGGAAACCGTTTCGGGGATACATTCAGGACTCTGCTCTTGTTTCGTTCTTTTCCGCCTTCCTCGATCGCCTTGTAGAATGGCAGCACGAAAAAAATCGCGCGTGCTCCTTTGACTGCCGTCAGCGTCGTCTCGGCGAGCATCGGAATGCCCGTGTGCAAAGCTGACCCCAGAAGGCTCGCGCCACGCTATTTCTTTTCCGGCTTCTTGGCTTCCTTGGCCGGGTCCTTGACGGCTTCGACGGTTGCGAACTCGACGTTGTAGAGTTCCCCGTTCACCCGCTCGACCCGGCGGATGTATTCGTTGTGCACGACGTCGCGAGTTTCCGGATCGATCGACATCGGGCCGCGCGGGCTTTCCCACGCCATGCCCTTCATGGCCGCGAGCAACGCGTCTCCGTTGGTATTGCCGTTGATCTTCTTAAGCGCCTCGTAGATCAGGTGCATGCCGTCATAGCCGCCGAGCGAAACAAAATTCGGGCGCTTGCCATAGGCAGCGTTGAAATCTTGCACATAGGCATGGTTCAGCGGGGAAGCGTGCAGGGCGGAATAGTGCCCTGCGGTGACAATCCCAAGTGTGGCGTCGGTCATGCCAGGGAGTTCGTCGTCGTCGGTGAGATCGGGTGTACCGACAATGCGGATACCCGACTTGTCCATGCCTCGCTCGAGGAACTGCTTGGCGAAAATGCCGGCCTGGTTGCCGGCGAAACCCACGTACAAGGTGTCGGGATTGGCGTCGCGCGCACGTTGTAGGAACGGCGCGTAGTCCGGATTTGCGAGCGGGATGCGCATCGATTCCACGATTTGGGCTCCGCCTTTGACGGCGTGATCCTTAAACACAGCTTCGGACTCAAGGCCCGGCGCCCAGTCGTTGACGATGGTGACGATCTTCTTTGCCCCGTTGCGCGCCGCCCAGTCGGCAATCACCGCCGAGGATTGTCCCAACGTGAAGCCGGTCCGCACCATGTAGGGCGAACGTTCCACCGTGAGCGACGCACCGGAAAGCATGACGACGGTGGCGATCTTGGCCTCCGCCGTGAGAGGCGCGATGGCGAGCGAAGACGGCGTTATGCCGCCCCCGATGATCGCAACCTTCTCCCTGACGATCAACTGCTGGGCCATCCGCTTGGCAACCTCCGGCTGGGTGGCGTCATCCTTGACGACGAGCTCGATCTTCTTGCCGGCAACGCGGTCGCCGTGCTGCTTCATGTAGAGGCGAGCGCCGTTGACAATAGCTTCGCCGGTCGTATTGAAGACGCCGGTCATCGACTGG
This sequence comes from Xanthobacteraceae bacterium, assembly GCA_030037185.1. The sequence continues at coordinate 3,277 of JASHRR010000268.1, forward strand.
ATCAGTCCGACCTTAACGGTCTGCTGGGCGGCGACGTCGCCCGAAAGCATGACGGCCGCAATTCCAGCCGCGCTCGCAATGCTGATGAATCTTTGCGACATGGGTTTCCTCCGTGGTTCAACCGATCCACGCC
>JASHRR010000269.1 GCA_030037185.1 Xanthobacteraceae bacterium
ATTGTACGAAAATATTACTTTCAACGTTTTATAATATCGATGCATATACAAGTTAATTTTCGACAGTGGCAAAAAATGATTTTTTAGCTTTGATGTCGATCAGAGTCCTGATTTATATTTTCTCGTCGTTAAACTTAAAATAAAGACTGTGCTGTTGAAGGCAGAAATGCCACTTAATTTCAATGGCCTGACGCGTATTCATAAAACTGACAATAATATAACATGCTGGCGACGCCCCAAACAAGGCTAATAGCGCGACTGGAGTGCGCTGCACGTACTTGTTGGCGACACCGATGACACGCTTTCCGGCGAGGGTGAGTAGCGTTTCAGTCGTCAGTTGCCTTCTCCATTCCGCCAGATTTAGTCGACTAACGCGATCATTTCCTCACGTGTCAGCTTGCGGACGGGCGTTTTTGTTCTCAAGTCAAGACGACGTTTCTTCATTGAAGGCTCCCATTCACATTGCATGTCCCGGTGACAACGGGCGACGTTCTACTCTATAGCAGCACCGTGGCCCAGCATCACTTACCGGGGATCAGGGACGTTGCGGTAGGCCTGTATGTATCCGGTGCGTGAGGTGTTGTTCCTGCCCGTACTTGCGGGACCGGAAGTACTCAATGAGAATATCGGTAAGTGCCCTGACCTTGCGAGGCGGGAAGTCGCCAGGCGGGGGCGCATGACGTAGAGGCCGCCCAGCGGCGGCGGATAATCGCTGGGAGAGCAACGCTTTTTCTCGGTATGCTGGTGTGGGCCCTATTGACCGCAACGCCGTCGAGGCATTTAATTTCCGAGAAATACGCTCCAATATTGCCTGAAAGACAGCAATCTGAAGTCAAATGGAGATGTACGATGCGCCAGAGCAATTTGGTGTTTATGGTTGCGTTAGCGGCTATCGCTGGCTTGAGCGGACCAGTTCCCGTCAATGTTCATGCGCAGACGTCACAAGCAGGCACTCAGGGTTCGCCGCAAGTGGTTGAGAAGCCTTACGACTGGAAGGCTAGCTTCGCGCAATACCCTGTAGGGGAAGTGCCGCGGACACGTGATGGCAGGCCGAATCTTCAAGGTATCTGGAGCCACAGTGTCCTCACGCCGCTAGAGCGGCCGGCCGCGCAACAAAAAACGGAATTTAGCTCAGCGGAAGCGAGGGAGGCCGAAGATTTCGCGCGGCAAGCAGCGGTCGATCTTCGCGTTGAGCCCACGGCTACTCCCCCGGGCGAAAAAACGACGGACGCCTACAACTCGTTCTGGAGAGATGGCTATTGGTACAAAGTGCCGATGACAAGCCTGCGCACGTCGCAGGTCGTCGATCCGCCAGTCGGGCGAATCCCATCGCTAACCCCTGCTGCGAGGCAACGACTGCAGGACACCCTTGAAAGGGTCAATCGTGCGCCCACAGGTCCGGAAGATCGGCCTCTTTCGAGCCGGTGCGTGAGGCCCGTGAGGGTCGGTCCGCCGTTCATGGGTACAGGTCCGGGAAGTCAAGAGAGCACGTTCCAGATTGTCCAGAGCCGTGATGTCGTGGTCGTTCGCCCCGAAGCGCACGAATCGCAGATGATTTACCTGGATGGGCGCGCGCGTCCTCCTGAGAACGTTCGTCTGTACAAGGGGGCTGCACGCGGGCAATGGGAGGGCGATACGCTCGTAGTTGATTCCACAAATTTCAGTAGTTCGGCAATGGGCGGGACTTTCAACTATGGCAACACCGAGAAAGCGCATCTTATCGAGCGCTGGAAGCGCCTGGACGAGGACCATCTTCTCTATGGCTTCACCATTGAGGACCCCGGTACTTGGATGAGCCCTTGGAGCCTAGAAGTCGTGATGTGGCGACTAACGGATCAGGAGCAACTCGTGGAGTATGCCTGCCACGAAGGCAACGTCGGTCTGGAGTTCACGTTGTCCGGAGCGCGGACTCAAGAAAGGGAGCAACAAGCGGAGCAGAATGCCGATCGACTGGCTGTCGTGACCGGAGCAGCGCGAGAGGCGATTTCGAACTCCGCGCCCCACTCCCCGGAACCTCCCGCGGCTGCCTATCGTATGAACGACCTCGGCATGGAATTCGTCATGGTTCCTGCCGGTGAATTCCAAATGGGATGTTCCAAAGATGCGAAACCGAACGAATGCAGTAATGATGAGAGGCCACGACACTCAGTGCAAATCACGAAAGCTTTCGAAATCGGAAAGACGGAAGTGACGGGAAAACAATGGCAGGCCGTGATGGGATCCGATCCCAGCGCCTTCAGGGGCGAAGACTTTCCAGTGGAGCAGGTCACTTTCGGGCAGGTACAGGAATTCCTCAGCAAACTGAATGGACGCAACGATGGATTCGTTTATCGCCTGCCAACAGAAGCCGAATGGGAGTATGCGGCTCGCGCTGGTACCACGGATGAATATGCGGGGTCCCTGCGCGACACGGCTTGGTATAACGATGCCGGTGCTTTTGCCGGCGGCCGTCAAAACGAAGACTCTCCGACTGGCTTGGCAGTCGCCAAGACCCATCCTGTAGCGAGCAAGAAACCAAATATTTGGGGCATTTATGATATGCGCGGAAATGTGGCGGAATGGGTGCAGGATTTTTATGACCCTAACTATTACTCGACTAGTCCCACTGCCGACCCCAAGGGGCCCTCTACCGGCGAGGGGCATGTGGTGCGAGGCGGGTCCTTTCATGTTTACCCCTGGTTGACGCGCGTTTCGCTGCGAACCATGTTTCCGCAGACCTACCAATTTTACGATGTCGGCTTCCGAGTGGTGCGTGAGAAACGCTAAAGCTGGCACAGGTGCCCATGACCCCCCGCTGCGGGACTGCCCGCATCAGGTTTATTATGTCTTTGGTAAATCGAGAGCGGGATTCGCCGCAAAGAAGTTGAACGCGCGAATCTGGAAGTGGTGCCACATAGTGGGCATGACGGGCCAATCCTCCACCAAGCGTGTACCAACCGACGAGGTCAGTTCGTCCTATTTTGACGTGACCCCGCGCATGAACGGCACCATCATTGCCGATACCACAAAACACACTGCAATGAGGAGGTAGGCATCGGCGAAAGCCTGGACTTGCGCTTCCCGATAGGCCGCCTCCCACAGTTTCTTGAGCGCTGCCGTCTGGCCGATCATGGGATCGCCCCAAGCCTGGATGTAATGGCTGGTCACCCGGTGCAGCCAGCCGGCGAGCTCGGTATTCGAGAAATTCAGATGTTCGGCAATGCGCAGGAAATGCAGATTGGTTCTGTCATTGACGACGGTAGCGGATACCGCGATGCCGATGGCGCCGCCCAGATTGCGCATGAGCGCGAAAAGACCGCTGGCCGACTTCAGACGATCAGCAGGCAAGTTGCCCATCGTCAACGTGACCGTCGAGGCCATCGCGAAGGGTACGGCGATGCCGCGAAAGGCAAGTGGCAGCAGCATTTCCTTAAAGCCCCATTGATTCATGATCGGGGTGAACAGCCACATCGACAGGCCGAAGCAGGCTAAGCCGATCATCAACAGCAGCCGCAGATCGATCCGACTGGCAAGCAAGCCGTAAATGGGGACGGTCGCCAGCTGGAACGGTCCGGCCCACAGGATAGCGCCGCCGATCTGCCAGGCAATAAACCCGCGGACGTGACCGAGGAACAATGGCGTGAGATAGATCAGGCCAAAAATACCCACGCCGGTTACAAACGAAAACCAGCAGCCAAGGCAGAAGTTGAAGTTCGCAAATGCGCGCAGATCAACGATCGGACGGGCATAGGTCAGGCTGCGGACGACGAAGCCGGCGCCGGCGAGCGCGGCAATCCAGGCACACATTCGGATGGTGTCGTCGGAAAACCATTCCCAGCGCGCGCCATCTTCGAGGACATAGTCCAGACAGCCGAGACAGACCGCCATCAGGATCATGCCAAGGTAATCGGCGCCCTTGAGCAGCGTCAGGTCGGGCTCGTCCATCCTCACAAAGGCCGGCGCCAGAACCGCCACCGCCGTGCCGGGCACGATGTTAATGTAGAACAGCCAGTGCCACGACCAGTCGTCCGTGATCCAGCCGCCGATGACGGGGCCAAGCGTTGGAGCGAGTCCCGCAGCGGCACTGACGCAGGATGCCGCGACAGCTTTCTGCTTGCCCGCAAACAGCACGACGGCCGCCGTGAAAGCCGTCGGGATCATCACGCCGCCGAAGAGACCCTGCAGGGCCCGGAACACGATCATCGATCGAATGTCCCACGCCATACCGCACAGCATGCTCGCGAGGGTGAACCCGGCTGCCCCGATGGTCACCAGCCAGCGCGTCGAGAAGACCCGGCTCAGCCATGCCGCGAGCGGAATCACAATGATGTCGCCGATCAGGTAGGACGTCTGGACCCAGCTCATGTCGTCGGGACTCGCGGACAGACCGCCGCCAATCTCCTCAATCGACG
>JASHRR010000024.1 GCA_030037185.1 Xanthobacteraceae bacterium
GCGCGCCTGCGAGAGGAGCTCGACTACGAGCGTGAGGCAAAGCATGTTGCGCTTTATCGCGCCATGCTGGCCTCGACGCCCGAGGTGCGGGTGCCCCGGGTGTGGCCCCAACTGTCGACGCGGCGCCTGCTTACCCTCGACTGGCTCGACGGCGACACGCTGCTGGCCCACAAGAGCGACGACATCGCGGCGCGCAACCGCATTGCGGTTGCGATGTTCAAGGCGTGGTGGCAGCCGTTCAGCCGGTTCGGCGTGATCCATGGTGACCCGCACCTCGGCAACTATACGGCGTTCATGGCCGACGGCACGCCGCAGGGAATCAACCTGCTGGATTACGGATGCATCCGCATCTTTCCGGCCAAATTCGTCGGCGGCGTGGTCGATCTCTACCACGGTCTGCTGACGGGCGATGACGCACTGGTGGTTCATGCCTATGAGACGTGGGGGTTCCGGCGACTTTCGCGCGAACTGGTTGAGACGCTCAACATTTGGGCGCGGTTCATTTATGGGCCCCTGCTTGACGATCGCGAGCGCACGATCGCCGACGGCGTGAAGCCTTCCGAGTACGGGCGGCGCGAGGCCTTCCGGGTTCATCGCGCGCTCAAGGAAAAAGGACCGGTGCGCCTTCCCCGCGAATTCGTGTTCATGGACCGCGCCGCCATCGGCCTCGGCGCCGTGTTCCTGCACCTTGGCGCCAAGCTCAATTTTCATCGCCTGTTCGATGAAGCAATTGAGAAATTCTCAGTCGATCGCGTGACGGCGCGCCAAAGCGCCGCGCTCGCAGCCGCGCAGCTTTCTTCCCATGAGGGCTAGGGGCAATTGCCCCCGGCGGCGATTGAGGCCGCGATTCGGTCGCCACGGCCCAGGGTTACAGCGCCCGGTCAATGGGGATAGAAGGATTGCTTGTTGCGCATTGCCCTTGCGCCGCATTTAGGCTAAGCGACGGCGATGCTCAGGGAGACCCGCAACGCTCGGAGGGGTTATGGCGGATCACGGCGAGATCCAATACGCAACGGCACAGGGCAACGACATTGCGACGCATGAGGCCGGCTATGGCCAATTCGTCCGGGCGACCTTCGTTGCCACAGCCTTGGTGATCAATGTCCTGATCGCACTGGCGATCGGCGGCGTGCTGGGGCATTGGTTGCCGGCCGCACTCATCCTCATCGCCGCAGTCATCGCGGCAGGCGTCAGCGGATGGACCGGGACCCGATCCGTCATCGTTGGCATGGTGGCGGTTTCTGCGCTCGCCTTGCTGTTGACCGCTTATTCCTGACTGGAGGGCCGCCCGTCATGGGAGGTTGCGTGAATGCGCATTAGTGTTGCGCGCGAGAGTGATCCCGCTGAGCCGCGGGTCGCTGCCACGCCGGAAACCGTAAAGAAGCTCATCGCGCTGGGCGCCGAGCTTGCCGTCGAACCGGGCGCCGGCCTCAGATCCGGCATCCTGGATCAGGACTATGTGGCGGCCGGAGCAACGCTTCGTCCAAATGCCGCCGCGGATGCCGACATCGTCCTCAAGGTGCGCCGTCCGAGCGAAGCGGAATTGACGGGCTATAAGCGCGGCGCCCTGGTGATTGCCATCATGGATCCCTACGGCAATGACGCCGCTCTCGCCGCCATGGCAAAAGCCGGCATCACCGCGTTCGCCATGGAGCTGATGCCACGCATCACGCGGGCGCAAAGCATGGACGTGCTGTCCTCCCAGGCCAATCTCGGCGGTTACCGCGCCGTCATCGACGGCGCGGCCGAATATGGCCGGGCGCTTCCCATGATGATGACGGCGGCCGGCACGGTGCCGGCTGCCAAGGTGTTCATCATGGGGGCCGGGGTGGCTGGTCTCCAGGCGATTGCGACCGCACGCCGGCTGGGTGCCATCGTGACCGCGACCGACGTTCGCCCGGCTGCAAAGGAGCAGGTCGAGAGCCTCGGCGCGAAATTCGTTGCCGTCGAGGACGACGAGTTCAAACAGGCCGAAACCGCCGGCGGCTATGCCAAGGAAATGTCGAAGGAGTACCAGGCAAAGCAAGCCGCGCTGGTCGCCGAGCACATCAAGAAGCAGGACATCGTGATCACCACGGCGCTGATCCCCGGCCGGCCCGCCCCGCGCCTGATCTCGCGCGATATGGTGGCCTCGATGCGGCCCGGCTCGGTCCTCGTCGATCTCGCCGTCGAACGCGGCGGCAATGTGGAAGGCGCCGAGCCGGGCGAACTCGTCGAGACCACCGGCGTCAAGATCGTGGGCTACAGCAACCCCGGCCGCCTGGCTGCCTCCGCGTCGGCTCTCTATGCCAAGAATCTGTACGCTTTTCTGGAGATTCTCATCGACAAGAAAGCCAAGGTGCTGGCGGTGAATTGGGACGACGACATCGTCAGGGCGACGGCGCTCACCCGCGATGGCGCCGTGGTGCATCCGAATTTTCAGCCGAAAAGCGCTGCCTGAGAAAGATCCAAAATGGCCGAACTCAGTCCCCAGGAAGCCGCGGACCTCGCCCGCACCGCTGCCGAGCAATTGCAACGGGCTGCCGAGGCGGCTCAAGGCTACGCGGATGCGGCAGCGGCCGCCGTGCACACCGCGAGCGCTGGCGCGATCGATCCGTTCGTGTTCCGCTTTTCGATCTTCGTGCTCGCCGTTTTCGTGGGCTATTACGTGGTGTGGTCGGTAACGCCGGCGCTGCA
>JASHRR010000270.1 GCA_030037185.1 Xanthobacteraceae bacterium
TAGCGGCAAGGTTGACCTCGGAACGGGCCTGCGCATCGCCTACAGGCAGATCGTCGCGGAAGAGCTGGGCGTCGCCGTCGATCGTATTGATCTGGTGGAAGGCGACACGGCGCTGACCCCCAATCAGGGGGCGACGGGAGGCAGCACCGGCATCGCGCAGGGCGGTATGCAGATTCGTCGGGCGGCGGCGACGGCGCGTGCCGCTTTGATCGACCTGGCGGCAAAGCGGTTGGGATTGCCGGCGAGTGATCTCGACGCCGTGGATGGCGAAGTGCGCCCGCGCGCAGGAGGCGCAGCCGTAGGCTTCGGGGCGTTGATCGGAGATCGTCGCTTTTCCCTGAAGCTTGATCCAAAAGCCCCGTTGCGCAGCCCGTCGAGCTACCGCGTCGTCGGCAAGCAGATGCAACGGCCGGACCTGCCCGCCAAGCTCACGGGCAGACATGTCTATGTCCATGATTTCGTCGTCGACGCGATGCTGCACGGGCGCGTCGTGCGCCCGCCTAGCGTCGGAGCTTCGCTCAGATCGGTGGACGAGGCCTCCATCGCGCATATTCCCGGCGCTCGCATCATACGCATCAAGGATTTTCTCGGGATCGTCGCGGAGGACGAATGGAACGCTGTCCGCGCTCTCGCCGCCCTGAAGACGCAGTGGAGCGACGGCCCGGCACTGCTCGGCGACATGGCGGTTTCGGATTGGATGCGCTCCGCAGCAGCTGCGGCGGGCGATGAAACCCCGATCAACCGCGGCGATGCCGCGGCTGCGATGTCTGCAGGCGGGAAGCGGCTCGAAGCGACCTACTATTGGCCGATGCAGTCCCACGCTTCGATGGGGCCGTCCTGCGCGCTCGCCGACATTCGCGCGGACAGCGCGACGATCTGGTGCAGTTCGCAGGGCACCCATCGATGGGCGCAGGTCTTCGCGAAGCTCCTTGGATTCCCGGAAAACAAGGTGCGCATGATCTATCTCGACGGTGCTGGCAGCTACGGGACGAACGGAAACGACGACGCAGCGATGGACGCTGCCCTTCTGTCGAGGCAGATCGGTCGGCCCGTGCGCGTGCAATGGATGCGGCAAGACGAGCATGGCTGGGATCCCAAAGGACCTCCCCAGCTGTTGCGGCTTGAAGCGACGCTGACGCCCGACGGCAAGATCGATGCATGGCGGACCGAGATGTGGGTGACCAAGGCCACACCGAACCTTCCGCATATACCGTTGCTCTCTGCGGGCGCCGCTGGAATCCCACAACAGCACGGATATTCGACGGGTCTGATTACGGGCAACGGCGATCCGCCCTATGACATGCCGAACATGCAGTTGCTGGTACATTGGCTGAAGGACGCGCCGTTGCGTACCTCCAATCTGAGGGCGCCGGGCAAGATCGCCAATGTTATGGCGGTCGAGAGCTTTATGGATGAGCTCGCGTTCGCCGCGGGAAAAGATCCGCTCGAATTCCGCCTCGCCCAATTGAAAAATCCGCGCGGGTTGGAAGTGCTGCGCAAGGTCGGCGAGATGATGCGGTGGGATCCGCGCGCCAATCCGCGACGCGACGGCAAGGGGCGCGGCGTCGCCTACACCCACTACAAGAACAACGAGACGCTTCTCGCCATGGGTACGGACGTCGAGGTGGACGCCAAGACCGGCGTCATTCGCGTATTGCGCGTCGCATGCGCCCATGACTGCGGCCAGATCATCGCCCCCGACGGTGTGCGCGCGCAAGTCGAAGGTTGCATTCTTCAGACCATCAGTCGCGCGCTGTTCGAAGAGGTGAAGTTCGATAGGAAATCGGTTACGTCGACGGACTGGGTGACCTATCCGATTCTCACAATTCCCGACGCCCCGGCGCTCGACATCGCCTTGATCGACCGGCCAAACGAACCGCCCATGGGCGTGGGCGAAGCGTCCACCAGTCCAGTCGCCGCAGCGATCGCCAATGCAGTCTTTGACGCGACCGGCGCACGTCTACGTCGCGTGCCTTTTACGCCGGAGCGCGTGAAGCAAGCCCTGGAAGCCGCGCCGCCGGACGCGGGGTAGTTTACTATCGGATCGAGGCAAGCAACTTCGTGCGTCCAAGCCGTGCGCCTGCTGCGTGCGATCTGGCAGAGCCGTCAGCGCGGCGCCCGCAGCCAGGTGCAAGAATCGCCGTGGCGTGGCGTCCTGACGAGTCGGAGGCGAAAACCGCGCCTAGCTTTAAGGCCGGCTGCCGATGTCATTACGGGATCTTAGCGGATACACCGGTGATCGTGCTCGCCAAACCTCTCTCGAGCTGGTTCGGTCTTTTTGCGCCCCGGGCTACACCCAACGCCATCGTTAGCCAGTTTCGTGCGGCCACCTCCCTTATCGATCAAGCGGTGCGCTCTCGTCTCGCTGATATAGGCTGGAGGCTTTCCGACCCGAACGACAGAACCCGGCGGCATTGGGTGCCTTGCATAAAGCGGACGCCGCGAAATGGTGGCCGCTCACCAAGGAGTTCGGGATTTCCGGCAGCGCGCCCGCGGTTCCGGTCTCGCCTACGTAAGTAAGCTTATCGTATGGGCGGCTTCGGCTTGGCTGCGGGCGGCAAGATTGCAGATGCGTCCAATTACGCCTGCGTCGCCCCGAAATAGCTTACGGTCCGCGCTAAGCTGTCCAAGCGAGCGAGACTGGTCGGTAGACCCTCAGAAAGCGGACCGATTGTACATCGTTGCGGGCTCTAGCCTGGGGGATTCTAAATCCGAATGAAGCCGAATATGTCGGCCGCGTGCTCGCGGCACTGATCGCCGTTCTGTGGGACGCCGAGCTTGACGGCTCGGTTTGCAGCAAGCAACAAACATTCCGGTGATGCCCGCCTCGTTTCGTCTTGGTTTCTTCGCCCCTTAGACGGATCCACTTGCCCGAATATCGGTGCGACGCGGGCAGATCTGCTTCGCACCCTGCCAGTCTGATCGGCCAAAAGATGTTGCTGGCCGCGTCATCGATCCCACGTAATCCCGCGAGTGACCGTAGCCCAGTGGCGACCGACGCACGCCCGTCTATCGCGCTGGGGCGTCCGCCTACAGTAGCGTGTCTATTACTGAAACGGATCCTGAGCGAGGGGAATAGGAGCAGTGTCTACAAGAGACCCGACATTGTCCTTGGTCGCCGGATCAGGACCTCTTCCATGCGCAAAGGCAAATTCTTCTACACGCTGCCCAAGCAACAGCCCCGGGAGACCATAGTTTCCTTCGATGCAGCGCGGCTCGTAAAATATCCTATTTTCTCGCTCGCTCTCCTTGGTGAACTCTTGCTTGACGGTCCATGGTCTCGCGGTTGGCCCGGTGCGGGTTCAACGCTCGACTAAGTGCAAGTTCGCGCGCGATCCCCGATAGTCGGTCTTCGGACTGAAGTTGGTCACGTCGATCACGAGCGTATTGCCCTCCCAATGGCCGCGCGAGTCGCCATTCCACTGGCGAATATGAGCCGGTAAGTGTGGCTTCCGTTCATGACGATATCGCGTTGCCAGGCATGGCCCTGACCCACGTCGTAGAAGGTCGTGATGCCGCCCAGCGTCTGCACGATGCGGCGGAAGCTACCGCCGAAGGCGGTTCCAAACTCGGGCAGGCCGGCTGTGAGGCAGCGTTCGGCCAAGCCGCCGTCCTCCGGACGGTCATAGCGGTTCATGCGCGAGGTGTTATAGCGGGGCGGAAGGTCTGCGCGTCGTGGCGAGGGCATCGCGTCATACTTGCGGCCGCTGCAACCCGGTAACTTTTTTCTTACATGTCTCGGTCGACTGCAACAAGGCGAGACGGAATTCCCGCTCGGCGGCAACGATCTTCTGCGCCTGCGGGATCAATGGCGGAATCCGGCCATCGGGCGGATCCACGATCAGCGACGTGCGCGCGCCGGTGCGCTTTGTGGATAA
>JASHRR010000271.1 GCA_030037185.1 Xanthobacteraceae bacterium
TCGCCCGAGGGTGAAGGAACCGAAACACGATTGGAAACAACTGCCAGGTGCGCCACAATCGCCCTCCGACTACGCAGCAAGGGCGACGTTACTGCACGGGTCAGTTCAAGCGCCTTAAGGTCGCTCATCGCGTATGTCGCTCACATGACATTAATGTTTTTGACCGACGAATTGTTCCGGAACTCAGGAGGGACGCATGGCCCGCGGCGAGCTGGGCGGCGAAAAAACGCGCAGTACCTGGGGGTTTGCCGGCACCTTGATGCGGCGCTGCGGCAATCTGATCACCCACGCGCAACCTGAAGGCGAGACAGCGCCACTTGATCATTTCCCGAATGGTCTTCATCAAGAGCAGCTGATCGTTTGAATGGAACAGGAGAATGGGGGGTGCCTTCGCCGGATCCGATCAACGAACCGCTGGTGCGCTTCGAAAAGGTTTCCAAGCGCTTTGGCGACGTAGCGGCTGTCGATCGCCTGACCCTCGATGTCTACTCCAACGAGTTCTTCGCTCTCTTGGGCCCTTCCGGTTGCGGCAAGACCACGTTGCTGCGGCTGCTCGCGGGTTTCGAGAGGCCCGACGACGGCCGGATCGAGCTTGGCGGTCGCGACATCGCCGCTACGCCGCCCCATCGGCGGCCCGTCAACATGATGTTTCAGAACTACGCACTGTTCCCGCACCTTACCGTCGCCGACAACATCGCGTTCGGACTGCGTCAAGACGGCATCGCCAAAGCGGCGATTTCCGCTCGGGTCCAGGAAATGCTGGCCCTGGTCAAGCTAGAAGGGCTCGGCGGGCGCAGGCCGCATCAACTTTCTGGGGGCCAGCGCCAGCGCGTGGCGCTCGCCCGTTCGCTCGCGAAGCGTCCGCGGGTGCTGCTTCTCGACGAGCCCATGGCTGCGCTCGACAGAAAGTTGCGCGAGCAAACTCAGTTCGAGTTAATGGAACTGCAGGCGCGGCTGGGGCTGACCTTTGTGATCGTCACCCATGATCAGAGCGAAGCGATGACGGTCGCTCACCGCATCGCCGTAATGGATCGAGGCCGCGTCGTCCAGGCAGCGACGCCGGCGGAAATCTACGAGCGGCCACGGTCGCGCTGGGTTGCGGAATTCGTCGGGGACGTCAATCTGCTCGAAGGCGTGGTACTGGAAGCTGATGGTGGCGAAGCCGTCATCGGTGACAAGGGCGGGCGGCGGCATCGGGTTGCGGCCGACGTCACCAGGGGTGCACAGGTCTCGATTGCGCTGCGGCCCGAGAAGCTTCGCATCCAAGCCGAACCCGCGCCTGCTGGTGCTGCCAATGTGATGCGAGGCCAGGTATGCGATATCGGCTACTTGGGCAGCATTTCGATGTACAAAGTCCGGCTCGACGACGGCGCGGTGATCAAGGTATCGATCGCCAATGTGGCGCGGACCTCCGGACAGACGTTCTGCACACAGGATGAAGTGTGGCTGTCGTGGCCGCCCGACGCGGCCGTCGTTCTGACGGGCTGAGGGACGATCCGCGATGGCCAAACGAGCAGTGCGCACCGGTCCAGGGCATGCAATCTCTCTCGGCGCCAAGCTTATCGTAGCGGCGCCGTATCTGTGGCTGCTCGCGTTTTTTCTGGTGCCGTTCTTGATCGTCCTCAAGATCAGCCTGTCCGAGACTGCGATTGCGCAGCCGCCCTACGTGCCGGTGCTTGACTTCGCGGCCGGATTTCGCGGTCTGCGCGATTTCGTGGCCGGGCTGTCGTTTGCCAATTACCTCACCATTGCGGGCGACGATCTTTACGTCTTCTCCTATCTCAAGAGCCTGAACGTCGCCGCGGCATCGACCGCAATCCTGCTGCTGTGCGGAGTTCCGCTTGCCTATGCGATGGCGCGGGCGCCGCGTGCAGCCCAACCGCTCCTCGTAACCTTGGTCATGCTGCCGTTCTGGACGTCGTTCCTGATCCGGGTTTATGCGTGGATCAACATTCTCCAGCGCGACGGACTGCTCAACCAGGCGCTGATTTGGCTCGGGCTCGTGGAGGAGCCGACCACATGGCTCGCCACCGATACCGCCGTTTATATCGGGCTCGTGTACTCCTATCTGCCGTTTATGGTGTTGCCGGTCTATGCAAGCTTCGAAAAGTTCGACGAAAGCCTGCTTGAAGCCGCCGCTGACCTGGGCTGTCCGCGCTGGAAGACTTTCTTCGTCATCACGCTCCCGCTGGCATCGCGGGGCCTGATCGCCGGCGCCCTCTTGTGTTTCGTTCCGATTGTCGGCGAGTTTGTGGTTCCGGATTTGCTCGGCGGTTCGCAGACCACCATGATCGGACAGACCCTGTGGACAGAATTCTTTGCCAACAGGGACTGGCCCGTCGCATCGGCTGTGGCCGTTGTGCTGCTCGTGCTGCTGCTGGGGCCGATCGCGGTCTGCCAGTATTTGCAGACGCGTGAAATCGGGGAACGCCTATGAGGCGCATGTCGGTGACGAATCTGGTCGCGCTGGCGCTGGGGCTCGCGTTCCTCTATGCCCCGATCGCGATTCTGGTGGTCTATTCTTTCAACGCCTCCCGGCTGGTAACGGTGTGGGGCGGTTGGTCGACGCGCTGGTACGCAGCTGTGGTGGAAGATCGCGCCATGATCGACGCCGCGTTGGCCTCTCTCTTCATCGCCGTCGTCTCTGCCGCGCTGGCGACCGTGCTGGGCACTGCTGCCGCACTTGCTCTGACCCGGTTCCGCTTCCGCGGCCGGCTGCCGTTCGCCGCGATGATCTACGCACCCCTGGTAATGCCGGAAGTGATCACCGGCCTGTCGCTGCTGCTTCTATTCGTCGCCATCGACGTTGATCGCGGCTTTCTCACCATCATCATTGCCCATACGATGCTCACGATGTGCTTCGTCACCATCGTCGTCCAGTCGCGGCTGGCGACGTTCGACCGTAGCTTGGAGGAGGCCGCGATGGATCTTGGCTGTCCGCCCGGCCGGACTTTCTTCGCGGTGGTGTTGCCCGTGATCATGCCGGCTGTGCTTGCCGGATTTCTGCTGGCGTTCTCGCTGTCTCTCGACGACCTCGTGATTGCGAGCTTCACCACCGGTCCGGGGGCTACCACGCTCCCAATTCGCATTTATTCGGAGGTCCGACTCGGCGTAAAGCCGGAGATCAATGCGGTATGTACGATTTTCATCGCCGTGGTGGCGGCTGCGGTGGTTGCTGCGTCGATGATCGAGAAACGCCGGCACCGAGAGACTCGTCCCTTGCTCCCAGCGTAGGGCGCGCACCCCGTATTGAGCGAAGCGAAATGCGCATTATCCACTACACGCGGGTGAATTCTGTGTGGCGAACCCGCTCAACGCGATGAACCGAACGGCGATTTGGTCAGACGATTGAGGATTTCGTCGCGCGTCTTTTTGTCCTGTGCTTCAAGCAGGGACTTCACCGCCGGCGATCTCTCAAGGAGAGTGCGCGTGTCGGGGAGGATCGACGGACTTCCCCACTGGCCACGCACCGCGAACGGCAATTCGAAGAACGCGTCTGAAGCGGTGGCGCCGATCAGGTTGGCAATGCCGGAAAGGTTGAACTCGCGGTCCGGTATCGAGGTCGTCCCGGTCAGGGCGAGCCGCACGCTCGGCCCTTCAAGCGCGACGTCTT
>JASHRR010000272.1 GCA_030037185.1 Xanthobacteraceae bacterium
GCATGTCTACCGTGATGCGATTCGCTTTGCTGGATTGCGTCGTCACGTATTGCGCCGCGCTTCCAAGCTGTGCATTGATAATATCCTGCGGCGCACCGCGCTGAGCGAGCAGGGTCTGGATGCGCCCAGACGTCAAGCCAGGCAATGCGGCGAGCACTTCCGGGGCGGCGTTGAACGCGTTGACCTCCGCCTGTCCGCTGTAGATCGTCAAATAGGGCAAAGCCCGATTAACGAGGTCCGGCGTCATCCCCAGCACGAGGCCAAGCTCATTGACGTGCTGAAACGGGCCGCGCCGTGGCCCGTAGCTCTTTCCGGCGGTGCGATAAAGGAATGCTTCGCTGTCAGCCACGCCCGACGCCGGTGTCCGCCACGCAATGATCCGGTCGGCGAGATCCTCTGCAGCTTCCTGTTCGCTACCCAGCACAGTGAACAATCCGACCAGCAGCTGCCTGCGGGCAAAATTCAGATCGATTCGTCCGTTCTCGGAACTAAAGTCGACCGCCACTGCAGCATTGCCGAGCCGAAATACAACTCTCCCTTGCGCGGGCCGCGCTTGAGGATTCTCAGTCAAGCGATAGACGGCGAGCTCGACTCCGGCCATTGCTAATTCCTGCGCCTGAAGCCGGACGTCGTAGTCAGCCAATGCGAACGCTGTCGCTCTCACGTAGACGCCATAGGTTATCGCTAGCGTCGCCAGCGCAGCGAGAATCCACAAGACCGCAACCACGATGAAGCCATCCGCGGAGTGCCGGTGGGAGAGAATGCGGCAGGGGATCTTCGATGAGGGCATCTCATGGCCGCCCGATTTGTGCGGCGCCGGATGTGCCGAGACGCGCGCCCGAGGCCGTCCTAGTTTGAGCGCACTCCGCGCCTGCCTTTGCGGCGGCGCAGCTTGCCGGAAGCTCGGCGCGAATGACCGCGCTCGTCGATAAGGCCAATGCGCTGGAGCTCGCGAAATCGCGTACGCTCACGCGAATGGCCCGCGGAAGCTGCGCCGCACCGCGCCAAGTGTCCCTCCACATGCGGTCCGGGCCGGCATATGAGAACGAGATTCGATATGGCGCGCGGCTCAAAACGACGGGGTTGAAAAACTCGACTTCCCCGAGGTCCCGGACGGCCGGCGTAAACGGTGCCGTGCTCCTCACCAGCGCGGGGCCGCGATCATCGCTCGCTTCCTCAATTCGAACGGCTTCGAGACCGGTGAAGGTGTTCGGGCCGACCGCGGTGCGGACGAACATGACCGCGAACTCGGCACCGTCGAACATCGGCATGTTGGTCGCACTTCCCGCAATGATTTCGGCCGCCGCGACGTCCGCGACCAGCCGGTCCAGCCCGACCGCCAAGAGATCCTCGCTCTGAATACGGGCAAAGCCACGGTTCCAATTGCGGAGCCACTGCGACGTCACCTGGGCCAGCGCCCCCATGATGATCGCCATCAACAAGGTCGCTAACAGCGCTTCGATGAGCGTAAAGCCCGCGGGTTGCGATCGGGCGGCGACGCGCCTCATTGTGTAGTCCGTTGAGGACGATGCAAGCGAACCGTGTCGATCCGCAGCACTCGCCCGCTAGGCGAGCGCACATTGACGACGACAGCTTGCGGCATCCACGGGCCGGGGCGGCTTAGATCGACGAAATCGGCCGCGAACGGCGCAACATCGACCCGCCAGCGGTGGCCGGCGTATTCACCTAGCAAATT
The DNA here is from genome assembly GCA_030037185.1 of Xanthobacteraceae bacterium. The sequence continues at coordinate 1,697 of JASHRR010000272.1, forward strand.
CCCGGAAACGAGATACTGACGGTCGGGCAGGTCCGCCAGGATCGCGCGCGTCGTCTCCACCAGTGCCAAGCGCTGACTGAGGGCCCTGGTCCCGCGAATGTTGGTCGCTACGACGGATCCGATCGCGGTGACCGACACCGCGACAACAGCAAGCGCAATCAGTGCTTCGATCAATGTGAATCCACCCTCATGGCGACGACGGGGTCTGAGGTTGGAACGCGTTCCGGTCATATTGAACCAGTCGTTGTGCATCATGGCTGGGCTTGTCGGGTCCGGACCTGATCTGGGGGCCATCCACGTCTCTTTTCTCGCCTTCCCCTCCCTATCCTCCTGCAAGTTCGCGCAAGTGGGGGAAGGCCAGGGAGGGGGGAAGACGTGGATGCCCGCGACAATCCCTGGATCAAGTCCGGGGCGGGCATGACCCCCCAGTCCCATCGTCCGCCGTGGGAATTGGGAATTCTAAGGTAACAACAGTTGTAATCCGTCCGACCTTGTCTGGTGCTCGTACGATGAGCCACAGCCACCATCCGGACCTAGGATAATAACTCTCTAATTGTGCCCCAACCCCGGAGCGGGGTGCGGGCGCGTCGTCCGTCTAATGTCATGGTCGAGGCCATGCTCGCTACATCATGCAATCCCTGTTTTGCCGGCGCAAGAGCCCTGCTCGTCGCTCAGCCAAAGAGGTTCTGGCGCATGATCCCTGATCCACTTCCAAAAAAGAAGCAGGATCCTATGTCGGACTGAAAACAGGAAAGGTGATTCCAGCTCAATTGGAACGCGCTCCGGTTGATCGGCTCCGCTATCGCCCTTCCGGTGAGCCAACTTTGCTCGCGAAAGAGCCCTGTGACCGCGTCGAACGCCATATGGCAAACCGATACGCAGCAGCGCGAGGATGCGCAACGTGCGGTTTGTCCATCTTGGGCACGCGAGGTCTCTCCGGGCAGGAGGGTGAATCGGGA
>JASHRR010000273.1 GCA_030037185.1 Xanthobacteraceae bacterium
CTAAGCTAAGTTCGTTGGCAAGCAAACGGAAATTTACATTTACTTTAGGCACCATAATGGCTACGATAATAACCATTATACAAAGGCCATGCGCTCAACACCACCATTGCCGCAAAGTTTCCACAGCACGGCGATCTGCTCCGCGTCACGCTTTGGGAAGTCGTAGCCCTGACACTTTCGTCACAAGCGAAAATACCAACGCCCGAATGGCGCGTCGAAAAAGTGCTCGATCGCCATGCGCTGGTCTTGCGTCGGTTTGATCGCCGCGGCAATCGGCGCATCCCATTCCTGTGCGACCGCTCAGGTTTGGCGCGACCCGACCTGCGCTGATCTAAGGTCCCCTTGCTGCCCTAGCGGCCGTCAACGGCTCGAACACGCCGTTGTCGATACTCTGTGGGAAGGGTACCCTCGTCGCTCCAGTCGGGTGGCAGTTCCTGCCCTTCGATGCGCTTTTGAGCGTGCCGCTTGCGGAGCATGAGTGTCACCGAATCTCCCTCTCGCGGGTTGGCTGGTCCAGGCTACGCAGAATCTCAGCAAACCGTTCCGGTACCCCTTCGGCAATGATTTCGGCATACATCCCGCGCAACTCCTCGCCGATTGCCGCCATGACCTTCGGTCCGAGCGCGGCGCGCGGGGGTACTCTGGTCCTCATCGCGATCGGCAATGCCTTGTCTGTGCTTGCGCACACTAGAGCGCGCGCCCCAAGGGTTTCTCGACTGACTCGCGGCGCTCTTTCAAGACGCGAAGGCGACACAATCCACAGGGCAGACAATTAAACGTCAGGAATCAAACGATCAACGCTCCGAAAAAAGAGAGCGTGCATCCTTCGGATTCAATCGCCTGCCAGCTGGCGTTGGCGAGATTCAAAAATAGTCGTTGCGCCCGCTCACAACGACGGCGGTTCTTGCAGGTTCGCGCACACCCCTAGGTTTATCGAATGTGATAATGTGAACGGATTATCAGTTTGGGGTGAGGGGCTATGCTGGAGAATCCAACTCAGGAAGTTCACCTCAGAACTCGCGCCGACCCGAGGCTGCCTCTGGTTGGTGCATTAGGGCTCGCCATTGCGGTCGGCATAGCCTATTTCCTAGCGGCGCGGCTGAGCCTTGCGCTTCTCGCCAAGCCTGACGGCGTTGCCGTGTTCTGGCCTGCTGCGGGCGTGTCCTCGGGTGTCCTGATCGTGCTTGGGCGCGCTGCGCGATTGTCGGTCGCCAGCGGCGTGATTGTTGCAACCATCATTGCCAATCTGATGGGTGACCGGAGCGTCTGGGACGCCGCTGCCTCCGCTTTATGGGATGCCGGCGAGGCGCTGCTAGCCGCTTGGTTGATCGAGCGCTATTTCGGTTTGGGCTTCACCCTCGGCAGACTGCGCAATGTGCTGGGGCTGCTGGCGGCTGCGGTCGTGGCAACTGCTGTTTCTGGGATCGGCGGGATGGTCTCTTTTAAGCTGTTCCACAGTCCGACGGCGCCGATGTGGGCTACCTGGCAGCATTGGTTTGCATCAGACGCCGTCGGCATCATCACTGTCGCGCCGATGCTGATCGGCCTCGCCGAAGCCCTGCGCAACCCGCCGCCGCGCAATGAGATCATCGAAGGCGTCGCGGCACTCTTGGCATTGGTGGCGACGATCGTCTTCGTCATCCTGTTGCCGTTCGAGCCGTGGCAAGCCGTTCGTCCGGGCGTCCTGCTATTCCCGGTCCTGCTCTGGCTTGCAGCCCGCTGTCAGCCAGTATTTGCTGCTGCTGGGGCGTTCATCGTTTCACTGACAATAGTTTGGGCAACAACATTTGGCATCGGTCAGCTCGTGAACCCCACCTTTCCGATCGGCATCGGCGATCCCACCATTCCGATCGGCGCCCGCATCCTAGCAGCCCAGATTGCCATCGCGGCCTGCACCCTCAGTGCAAATGTTCTTGCGGCGCTGTTCGCTGAGCGACGTCAGGCCGAAGAGCGATTGCTGGAAGCGCTCACGGCCGGGGGGGTGATGGCCTTCGAGTGCGATCTTAGCCGCGGCCTGGTGCAGCGCAGTGGAAACGCGGCGCAGATTCTGGGCCTTGGTCGACAGCAGACTCTCACTGCCGCCCAATTCCTCGCGCGGATTCATCCGGACGACCGCGCGAACTTCCAGGCACACCATCGCCGCCTCCGTGTCGATAGCCCTGCCGATGCCGTGACCTTTCGTTTTATTCGCCCCGACGGCCGGGAGGTATGGCTCGAAAAAACGTCACGGGCGGACTTCGACACGACCGGCTGCCCTATACGTCTCCAGGGCTTGACCCGCGATATCACGAGGTACAAGCAGGCAGAAAAGCGCCAGGACCTGTTGAGCGCCGAGCTCGACCACCGGGTCAAAAACGTGTTGGCGCGTGTTGCAGCAGTCGTCAGGCACACGCAACGGCGTTGCGGGACCACGGACGAATTCGTCAAAGCAATTGAAGGCCGTATTCAATCAATTGCAGCCGCTCACACTCTCCTGAGTCAGAGCCGCTGGTCCGGCGTGGGCCTTACCGATCTCATACGCCAGCAGCTCGCGCCCTGCACAACCGACACAAATACTGCGATCAGCGGCCGCGACGTCATGCTCACCTCTGCGCAGACCCAAGCGGTCGCCATGGTTATTCACGAACTGGCGACGAATGCCGCGAAGCACGGCGCCCTATCAGCCACGGACGGCAAAGTGTCGGTGAGCTGGGATTGCACCGGCACCGATCGTGCGGCGATCCTGACAATCACATGGCGCGAGCTTGGCGGCTCGCCGATCACGGCTCCGGTCCAATCCGGTTATGGCTTAAGCCTCATCCGCGATCTTGTTCCTCATGAGCTAGGCGGTGCCGTCGACCTGAGATTCCCATCCGATGGCGCGTGCTGCAAAATTGAAATTCCCCTCGGGCGAATGTGAGGTCGACCGCGAGGTGTGTGCCAAAACCGCCGTCCGATATGCGGACCACCTCTATGGTGCGGCCGGGACCCTGACGAAGGGCAGCGGGGCTAACAGCCGAGACTTTGCCACGATTGTTGCGAGCAGCTTCGGTCAGATCGCTTTTCGTCTTTTGGAAAAATTCGCATGGGCGGGCCGCGATCGCTCACCACCGACCCAGAGACGTTTGCGGGATGGTCGATTGTCGCTAGCCGTTGGGGTGGTCAGAACCAAGCGCGCCCGCTGCCCGACTGGGCGCGTAGCCCGTTGGTGGCTTTTCGGGCGAGACGCTCAAGGAGCGACGGGCGTCCTGAGCTTGGGTGGAGGAGGACTTGGCGATCGCGGTCGCCATTCCCAATCATGAGATGTTGGGAGGGTCGATAGGCGCGGAAGAACCCCCGCAGCGGAGCCTGCACAGCCGGCTGACGGCGGCGTCGAACCGGGCGCGTAGTGCGGGCAAGCGGGGGGACCGACTTGCGTCCGCGACGTAGGTAGAAACGTAGGTAGTAAAAGCGCAAAAATCAAGGTAAGTATTTGACGTTACAGGGGTAAAGAACTGACGATGTTCAGCGCCAGAGTATTTCGTAGACGTTCGCTGACGTTCAAGAAGTGTCAAATTCATCGGTCTAACTTCAATCGATAGCCTGCGTACACGTTCGCCGACATTCGCCACAAACCTACGTTTAGACGTGGGTGGGCAGACCCCACCTGTGGCAAGGCTACGCGATCGCCTTTCAGACCGCACGCTAAGAAAAGCCACCCACGCCGTATCCCGACGGCGGCCAACTTTATTTTCGTGCCCCAGCCGGCAAGGGGCAGGTCAATATTTGCGGAGAGTTTCGATTCGCTTCGACCGAAGAAGCATTGGTTTACGCCGGCTCTTCATTCAAATATTCGGGCATTGAAATGCGTTACATGCGCGGCGTTCCGCAGCCAACCCACACGATATCGGCACAGCGCGATCGCGGCGCCGACGGGTTCCCGGCCAGCTTGACACCGACCTTGCCGCGCACCCAACCGACGACGTGACGAGGCAAGACCTCAGCGATCGTGGCCGCGGACGCTACAGGAGACGCAGGCAACAGGCTCCCCTATCGTGTCAACGGTTTGGTTTCGCGGCGCTCCGCAACAGACGGCGTCGCGGAGCGATCGCTCGCCTCGCTGCTTTTCTGCTCCAGGTAGGCAATGATATCCCGGCGACTCGAGGCTTCGATAACGCGAACCGGCATTCTCGCCCCGGCAATGAATTTCTGAGGGTCGGACAGCCACTGATCGAGATTTTCCGGGGTCCAGATCAGGCCAGCCCTCGCCAGACCCGGGGAGTACCTGTAGCCGGGCGTGGAGCCGGCTTTTCGTCCGACGACGCCCCCGAGCAACGGGCCCGTCTGGTTGTCGCCCAATGCGTGACAGGCCGCGCATCGCTCGTCGAAGAGTTCGTGGCCGTGAGCGGCATCCGGCTCGGCGGATGCAAGAAAGCGGGAAAGATCCTTGGCCTTCTCGGAGGCCGGCGTGCGAAAAAACGTGTAGGAAAGCGTAATCGTATTGAGGTCGTCCATTTCCGCATCTTTTGCCAAAGCCGGATCGACGAAGAAGACGACCGGCATGTCGACCTTCTCATGGGCGTCGAGGCGTTCGTCGTCAAAGCAGAAACACTGGATTTTCGTAAAATAGGCTCCGCTCGTCGGCGGCGTGACATTGTAGGCCGCATGCCCGACGATGGCTTCACCGCTGAGATTCTCAGCGGTGAAGTATGCGAGCTGCTGCTCGCCGAGGTGGACCGTCATTTCGCGTTGCGCCGGTTCGAACCGCCACGGCAGCCCCGGGGCGACATTGCTGTCGAACCTGACCGTGATGGTGCGTTCAGACACCGTACCCGAATCGGCGTCCGCCCGCTGCGTCGTCCCGCCGTATCCCGTCGCGGCGCAAAACAACCGGTACGCCGTCGGCGAATACGCCACGAGGCCGATCATGACGCCAAGAATGGCCATGCACGATGCCAGGACTTGCAGGTTTCTGCGGTGAGAGGTCACTGCCATTGTTGTCGGCTGCCGAATTTTTAGCCGTTTCCTTTTCACCCTCCCATCATCGCGCCCGTCGCGCCGGCGTGCATGGCGCCAATCGTCGCAACGCGGCTTCGCCGATGCGAAAGTAAAATGCCTGGTGCGGGTTCGCCAAATTGGCCTAGGCGTAGGGCGGATTAGCGCATCGATCGGCACCCGCTCGCGAACGGTCAGCAGGCTGAAGGCGCAGTAGAAGGCTCGGCCGCCTTCGCGCCACGGCTGCAGATTCCTATTCAGAGATGGAGCCGGTCGCTCACAATGCGCGCTTTTCAGTGCGTAAGCATGGCACCGTGCTCCGTTCCAGGCAACGAAGAAACGGCCTCAGGGCGCGAACAAAGGAACTGCACCGATGAGGAGGAATCGATGACTTCGCCTCCCGTTTCCCGCCGAGGCCTCGCGCGCGGATGAAATGCCGCCAGATCGATGAGGCTTCTTGCGACGCGCGGCCGGACCGGTCAGACTCAGCCGCGCGCTTCGGTCGAGCCGCACGCCAGCTTCACCCAGCACACATCGCCACGACAACCCAGTCGTTGCACTCGGGGCCGATGCTGTCGACGTCAGGCCGCTTTCGTTGTTTTCGAAAAATTCGCCGATCGGCGGGTCGCGATCGCGCACCACGGCCCCAGAAACGTCGGCGTTCTGATATCGGTCATGCGAAGAGGAGGGGATGCCAAGGCGAGTGGAGATCAGCGATGAACCTACAGCACGACCCAAAGAACGAAGCTGAAGTCACCTACTGGAACAGCGCTGGCGGCCGCCGTTGGGTCGAACGCCAACAGTCTCAGGACATCGTCCTGGGTCCGATCCTGCGGGCAACACTGGAGCGAGCGCAGCTGCGGCAGGGCGAGCGGGTTGTCGATATTGGCTGCGGTACCGGTGCGAGCTCGATCGCGCTCGCCGAGCGCGCTGGCCCTCCCGGGCAGGTGCTGGGCGTTGATGTTTCAGCGCCGATGCTGGCGCGCGCTGCCGAGCGGCTGCCGCCGGGCGCCCCGGTCAAATTCGTACGCGCCGATGCGACGACCTACCGGTTCGAACCGGCCGCTTTCGATCTCCTTTTTTCCCGCTTTGGTGTGATGTTTTTCGCCGAGCCGACCCGCGCTTTTGCCAATATGCGCACGGCGCTGAAGCCGAGCGGACGCCTCGCCTTCGCCTGTTGGCGCAAGTTCGATGAAAATCCCTGGCTTCAAGTGCCGCTGCGCGCCGCGCTTGAACATGTTCCACCGCTGCCGCGACCTGGCCCCGAAGATCCGGGCCCCTTCTCCTTTGCCAGCGAACAGCGTGTGCAGCGCATTCTTGCGGACGCCGGGTTTCAATCAGTGATGCTTGAGCCGCGCGACTTTGATCTCGACATTGCCTGTGGAGGCGGGATCGAACAGGCCCTCGAGGCCGCGATGGCACTCGGCCCCACAAGCCGCGCCCTGCAGGACCAGGGTCCGCAAACGCGGGCAGTGGTTGCCACGTCGATCCGCCGTGCGTTGCAACCCTATCAGCGCGGTAAGCAGGTCGTGCTTGCCGGGGCGATCTGGCTCGTCACCGCGAACAACGCCTAGCGCGTAGCGCCGGCGTGTTCCATGAGACGGGTTTGCCAACACCGCATTACCAATTCTTATTCATTCTCCGGTTTTTCTGAAAAAACCTTCCGGCTTTCTCACCTGGTGACAGCCAAGGCAGGTGTCATCAAGTTCGCGACGTTGAAGGTCAAAGGCATCATGCACAACCCGAACTTGGCACTGAGCGTCTGCGGCTGCATGAATTCCGACATGAAGAACCTCAACTGGCGTGTTTCTGTTTGCGGCGAATGCGGGCACACTGAAGGCGGGGATGGCAACGCGTCGCGCAACGTCTACCGGTACGGCAAGGAACGCCGCAACCGGGCCGGCAACGGCCCTGCGTGCGGGGAGATCGGAGAAGCAGGGCGTGCCATTCGGCGGCGCGATCCCGCTGCCGGTCATTGAACCGCGAATTGAAGCAAGAGTCGTCAGTCATGGCTGCCACGACTGTCAGTAATTCCGAATCAGAGGGGATGAACAATGAGGGAAAGGTTATTGGGCGCGTTGACGGCACTGATGATCACAACGGCCCATGCCGCCGTGGAGGATACAAATAGTGCAGATTTCATGTTGCCATTTTGTCGGCTAACCCCGAACGAGATGAGCGCCGACATCAACAAGGCCGCAAATTACGGGCGCTGCCTTGGTGTTGTCGAGGGCATCAGCCAGATGTTCAGTCTGCTCCAAGAAGCGCAGGCGGCCGGCGCAGCTCGGTTAGACCCGCTCCTGTGTACCTCCATTCCGGCAGGCATCACCAACGAGCAGCTGGTCAACATTGTGGTAAAGTATGGCGAGGCTTTTCCGGAACTTGTCCACCGGCCATTCACGGTGGTCGCCATGTCGGCGATGCGGTTGGCGTGGCCTTGCAAATAATACACGCACACTGTTGGCCCAAAGCCGAAAAAGGCTACTATCCAGGCGAAAACACAACTGCGGGAGAACATCATGCGCGTGAGGTTGCCGGGCTCGACGCCAGCCGTGAGCATTTTGGCTGCCATCGCGGCTGCCGCCAGTTTGGTATCCATCCATCACACGTCGGCTCAGACTCCCCACCCGCCACCGCAAGCGGGGCAGGGGAGGCAGGCGGCGGAGCTCAAAACGCCCTGGGGCGAACCCGATCTACAGGGCATCTGGACCGACGAAAGCGATACACCCTTGCAGCGCCCCGCCAAGTATGCTGACCAGGAATTCTTCACCGCGGCGCAGCGAGCCGAATTGGATAAAGCGCGATCGGAGGTGCTCGGCCAGGACAGGCGGGCGCAGCGCGGGACCGAGCTCGACCTCTCCGGCGCGTACAACTCCTCGTTCGTGTCCTGGAAGCGCGTCGGCGCCCGTACGTCGCTGATCGTCGATCCGCCCAATGGCCGGATGCCAGCGGCGACGCCAGCGGCACAAAAGATTGCCGCCGGCGAGCGGGAATTTCGCCTCGCTCTGCTGCAATCGACCGATGCCTGCAGAGACAAGTTGCCGGCCTGCAGCGGCGGCAAATACGATCCGGTGCGCTCGCCGCGATTCGCGGATCCCCCGCCGCGCTACAACACCGCGCGCATGAATCGCAACGATGGTCCGGAGGATAGTTCGCTGGCGGAGCGTTGCCTGAGCGGCGGGCTGCCGCAGTTTGGCGGCGGGGTGGGCAGCTTCCGCCGGATCGTCCAGACGCCGGGCGGAATAGCGATCTTCTATGACGTGGGCCAGGGGCAGGGGTGGCAGCGCAACATCGTCATGGACGGACGTCCGCACCTGCCGGCCAATATCCGCCAATGGTATGGCGACTCGCGCGGCCACTGGGAGGGCAAGACGCTCGTCATCGACGTGACCAACTTCAGTGCGAAGACCGATTATCAGGGCTCGCGCGACAACTTGCATCTGGTTGAGCGCTGGACGCGCACCTCCCCGACCTCGCTCGAATACGCCGTCACGATCGAAGATCCGACGGTGTGGACGAGGCCCTGGACTGTCCGCCAGGAGTTCACGAAGCAGAGCGACCAGGAAAACAGAATTTATACAGAGCCGCGCTGCATCGAAGGCAACTATGGCCTGCCGGGCCTGCTGCATGGACGGCGCCTGGAAGACCTCGCGTTTGCGGAGGGACGAGGTCCCGATCCGGCGACCAGGAACAGCACAGGGGGCACCGGTGGTTTCATCCTTGACAAAGACCCGTTGCGGTAACACGAGACAAGGGAACAGCCGTCCTTGCGGTATTCGCCACAACGACCTGTCACAACCGTGAAAGCTGCGCGCAGGCGCGGCTCACTCGAATGGCAACTTTGCTGCGTTCGTCGTGATTGCAAGGCCACCAAAAAAGGGAGGACTTAATGAAGCGCCCGTTAACGATTGCGTTCACCGCCGCCGCGTTCGCGCTGCCGCTCGCTGCAGCCGCGCAGGAGCGCTACCCGGCGCTCAATCCGGAGCAACTGAGCCCGCAACAGAAGGCCTACATCGAAAACTTGCAGAAGCCGCCACGCAACAACACCACAGCTTTGAAGAACCCGCCCTTCAAAGTCTATATGCGCAGCCCCGAGCTGGCCAACAAACTGGAGGCGGTGTCGGACTACGTGCGCTGGGGCACCGGGCTGGAGCCGCGGCTGACGGAGCTTGCGATCATGATCACGGCGCGGCAGTGGTCGAGCCAATGGATCTGGCGCGGCCATTACCGGGCGGCGGTCCGTGGCGGCCTCGACCCGAGCGTCGGGGCTGATATTGCCGCCGGCAGACGCCCGACAAAAATGAAGGAGGACGAGGAGGTCCTCTACACCTACGCGATGGAGCTGTATCGCGACAGGGCGGTGTCGGACACGAGCTATGCGGCAGCTGTCAAGCAATTCGGCGAGAAGGGCCTTATCGATCTGGTCGCCACCATGGGTTACTACGACACCGTGGCGATGACGCTGATCACCGCCAAGGCGGTGGCCCCCAAGGAAGACGACGTGCCCCAGCTTGCAGCCCTGCCAAGGTAACGGCGCAATCGCCTGCCGAGCGGCGCCTCTCCCGGTTGTCGCTTACGTCTTTGGCGGACTACGGAGAGGTCGGAATTTGCGCGCTCGCCGCGCAAATTCCTGGGTCTCTCCGGCAGCCGGAGCTGAGCCGGCCTGAGCTCTTAAAAACGCCCCCCTTTTCGCCGCAAGAGGAAGCGGACGCATCGGCCACACGGGTAGTTTCGACACTATTTATAGTCGTCGCACCATTCGGGCTGGTCGTCGTAATAGAACAGGCATTCCTGCTTGGTGATGGTGCGGCCCTTGCCGATGACGCGAGCCTGCAGATACGTCACCACCGCATCGATCTGGTCCGGGGTCAGTGCGCGGGGCGTAGGGTAGAGGTCGCTCGGAGGGGGTCCCAGTGCTTGTTCGTTGCAGGACCGGATCGTGTAAGCGCCTTCATCGAAAGCAGGCATTCCCGTACCCGGACGCCCGCAGGAGATTGTCTGCCTGAGCGCCGCGGCGTCGAGCCTTGTGGTTCGCAGATTGGCGCCGGTCGGCGCCTCGTCGCGCTGCTTGTCGCCGTCCGCGAAAGCACCGTGGCAATCGGGGCATCCGCTGCTCCGCCACGTCGTCAGGCCGGCCTTGACCCGGTCATCGTTTTGCGTGTGCGCGGCGGTCGCCTGCACCAGAAGGCCAATCGCGAGCAACGGAGCAGCCCAACGCCGAGAAAAAATGTGATTGCGATCTTCGTCAGCTCTTGAGTTCTTCGTCATCTCTGTCTCCGGTCTGGTAGCTCGTCCGCATCGCACGTTTTTTGCGGCCGAGAATCTTCCACGATCTGCGAGCCTCGACTGTCATCATAGAGTTCCAAGGCCGAATAAAACAATTCCCGCGAGGCTGCACATGATGCCTTTCTTGCCCGGAATGCACAAAGATGAGGTCCTGGTGGACAGCACCGAGCTGGCAAAAACGGCGGCCAGCCGGAACGCCGATCGTCTCGGCCCGCCCTGCGTCCCGGATTGGCCAAGGCGCTGCTTGGGTCCAGCATGAACCTCTTGCTTGTGCCCGGTGTGATCGCCCTCATCAGCAGCACCAAACGCCAGCCTGTCAGGCTTCGTGCCGTGCAGCCTGATCGCCTCGGGAGGGATCGCAAACCTGACCGTGCCCGCGGCCGAGCCCGGCGCGGCAATTCAAACCTGGAGGGCCGGATCTGGAGCCATCGCCACGGCGGCAATGGATGATGCTATTTTGCGCCAGCTCACCTCCCGTGTTCCCTGATGGCCAGTAGCGCTAAGTCTTTTGCCGGGTCTCCTTGATGAAGGCGAGCACGTTGGTGACGCACTCGTCGGCGTTGGCAGCGGCGATGTGGTAAGCGTCGCTCCGCAGCACCACGAGCCTTGAATTCGGAATCAACAGCTGGTATTGCCGAACCTTCTCCACCGATTGCAGCGCGCTTCGGTCTGCCGTTATCACCAGTGTCGGCGCGGCGATGCGCTGCAAAATGCCATCCCTCGCAAGATCGAATTTCGAAAGCGCTTTACGCAGGCCCTTAGCCCCCTCCTCGGGCGCTGTTGCAAACATGTTGTTCCAATACTCGATCATCTCCTTCGAAGCGGTCGAGCCCAATCTGTCCCGTTGGGGGATGCTGGAGGGATTGGAAATCGAGATTACGGACGCTGGCCCGCTGACGACTGCGAGTGTGCGGGTGCGAGCCGGATAGTCCGCCGCAAACTGCATCGCAATGGCGCCACCAGTTTTGGCGCCAATGATGTGCGCCGACTCAACGCCAGCTTTGTCGAGGACGCGTGCTGTGAACGTGGCAAGGCTCGGCAGCGACCATTCGAAGCCTGCCGGAATCCTGGATTGTCCAAATCCCGGCAAATCGGGCCGCAGCAATCGAAACTCCTGCGCCATCCGTGCTACCCATCCAAACCATACGACGCTCGATTCATCATTGCCGTGAATGAGCATGGCAGCTTCGGGCTTGCGCCAGGGTTCGCCAAACCAATCCTCGCGATAAAACGCGTCCTCCGTGGAAAAATTGCTGGTCGGCCTATCCTGCGCCAGCGCCTGAACGGAGGTGAGTGCGCCAATGGCTGCAGAAACGCCGATCGTCGTGGCCGTTCCGCAACCTAAACGAAGAAGTCGTCGACGAGAATTTGTGTCCGGCATTGATGTCACCTCTTCGGAATTATCACGGCTCGATTTTTTCGACCAGCCGCCCTCGCCGATCGACCTTGTAGGCGGTCAACGTTACCCGGACATACCCCGGCGACGCTCAGTGCCAGGTTCGGGTTGCGCATCATGCCCTCCGGCTGCGTCCACAGTCGAGCTGCAATTCGCGCCGTGGCGTCACGTCTGACGAGATGCGACACACCGTCGTCGTTTGCAACCGCTGCGAAAATGGCATTCCCTC
>JASHRR010000274.1 GCA_030037185.1 Xanthobacteraceae bacterium
GTGAGGCCTGCACGGGACGGCCTTGTTCAATCCATGCGCACCAAGTCGAACTGATGCCCGCCTGCACTGCCAACTCCTCGCGGCGCAAACCGGGGGTGCGCCGGCGGCCGCCGACGGTGACGGGTTGTGCGCGCTCTCTGTGGGCGCGAATAAAATCTCCGAGAAGCCGTCTCTGATCTGCATCCAGCATAGAAGTACTTATACTATGATAATTTTAATATTGTAACAGGTTAATCCCGGTGCATGCTGCTCCCACAAAAGTCGAGGGCGAGTCCATGCAAAGAGCTCACCAAAGAATAGTCGAGGCCCAATTTGGGCCGCGCGCAACAGCTTATGTCGAGAGCAAGGTCCACGCGCAGGGCACTGACCTCGAGGCCGTCGAGGCCATCGTCCGCGACATCCGGCCCCCGCGCGCGCTCGATCTCGGCGCCGGCGGCGGGCACGTCTCCTATCTGCTGGCGCCTTATGCTGGCGAGGTCACGGCCATAGACGTATCGCTCGACATGCTGGCGGCGGTTGCCGCCACGGCGCACAAGAAGGGACTTTCCAACATAGAGACCGTGCAAGCGCCGGCCGAGCAACTGCCGTTTAACGACGCTGCGTTCGATTTTCTGGCGTGCCGCTATTCCGCGCATCATTGGTGCGACTTTAACGCTGGCCTGCGCCAAGCCCGCCGCGTACTAAAACGTAGCAGCCGCGCCGTGTTCATCGATGCCTGCTCGCCCGGTCCCGCGCTGTTCGACACGCATTTGCAGGCCGTCGAACTGCTGCGTGACACATCCCATGTGCGTAACTACTCGGCATCAGAATGGAGCGCCGCCTTGACGCTATCGGGCTTTGGCCTGATCGACTTTCGGACGTGGCGGCTGCACATGGATTTCCTGGTCTGGACAGCTCGCATGTCCACGCCAGAGGAGAACGTGAGGGCTATCCGCACCTTGCAGACTGCAGCCTCCGCGGAGACCAAGGCACATTTTGCAATCGAAGCGGACGGCTCTTTTGAGCTGGATATTCTGATGATTGAAGCAACAGCGGAGTGACAGGGAGGAGCCTGCAATTTCCGTGGAAGACGGGCATGGCGGGCAGAGGAACGCGTTCGCCAGACGAGCAATGAAAGCTCGGGCCGCGATGGCGTACGACCTGCCACCGGGCAAACCCCGTTGCACGTCGTCAGAGGGAAGAAAAGATAGGGCTTCGACGCTGGTACGAGAGGCATTTATGTCAGTCGAAGCCGATGCCCTCACCATAACCATGAAAGCATTACAGCGGGACCATTTGGATGGAGCTTTGACTTGGGTCAAAGCGTCGAGGCGGCAAGGTCGCCGTCAGCAGGCTTCCCGATCATGTCAGCATTATGATCGACGGGCGCCGCTATAGGCAATCCTAACATTTCTGTTAGATTTTTCACCTTATCTTGATAAATCTTAGGATGAATTTGCTGAATAGCCGCCTCATATATTGTCATGAACAACACCAGAAGGAGTACTACGATGATCAAGAAACTCCTATTGGCTACGACACTAGTGATCGGAGGCGCAGGTGTCGCCCTAGCACACGGTGGCGGTGGTGGAGGTGGTGGAGGCCATGGCGGTGGTGGCTTCGGTGGCGGTGGCGGTCACTTCGGGGGTGGCGGCTTTGGTGGAGGCCACTTCGCGGGTGGTGGTTTTGCTGGCCGCATGGGCGGCTTCAGTGGCGGTCGGTTCGTTGGCGGTCCACGTTTTGGCGGTGGCCGCTTTAATCGTGGCCGGTTCGCGGGCCGTGGTTTCGGGCGTGGTTTTGGCCCTGGTTTCTGGGGCTACTATGGCTATGATGACGGCCTATGCTGGAGCCCATACTACGCCTATTACGGCTACTGCTACTGAGGTGAGTAAACGAGGGCGGCCTAAGCCTCGCTCTCGCGTTCTGAACGAGGCTGCTACATAGGTTGCCGCCGCTCTCCCTGACCGACGACGATACGAATGTGAGGGAGCCTCGGGATCCCCCCCAGCATGCCGTTGGTTGGGGCCGCTTAGGCATGCGGGTGCTCGAAATTTTTCCAACGCGCCGCAAGACGTGCTCAAGCAAAGACTTGTATTAGTCTGGCATCCTCCGCGCCCAGGGGGTTCGGCCCGAAGCGATTGGCTCCCTCGGTTCCCTTAGTGCATTTCCAGACAAGGAGTGGAAAGAACATCCCGACGATGGTCAAGTTCAGCAGCGACCACCAGCCGCTGCGATCCACGTCATGCAGGCGGCGGATCTCGACCGCAATCGATGGAGTGATCGTCATGTAGTTAAGCACATTTTCAAGCACCCGGCCATGGTGCTGAAAAACCATCGAATCCAGCATTGCGAAAACGAACCTGGCCAGCACAACAAAGAGAGTCCAGTACCAGTATTCCGACCTTGAAGCTCGGCCAGTGAAAGTGCGGTACTTCTTTAACGCTGAAGCGATCGCGTGAGAAAAGCCGTGGCCAGTTCGGCCCAAACCCGGGTCCCCGGTCGTGCCGCTGGGTCGGGCAGCATCCTGCGAGCTAAACTGCAACAATTGCTGTGCGGCGTTCTCAGCCGTTCGCACGCTCGCCGCGATCTGGCCGGCGCCCGACTCTATCGTTGTACGCTTAGTCAGGATATCGGTCATCTGAAATCTCCGTTGGGGCGGCCGATCCTGGCCTTCAGCGATGGCGCTGGCGGCTTCTTACCGGGCGCAGGATAGCTGCGGCCCGTCTGGCGCACCAGAAGGCGCAAGCGGGGCTCTACGCTTGTAGGCTTCCGCTGGATCGATTTCGGCCGCTTCAATGAGCGGCAAGCGCCAGCGGCCTAACCCGCGATCGCCGCGCTGCGCAAGCGCTGCGGAGACATACGCGCTCTGCTCGCGCGATTATTGCTGCGTTAACATGTCGTCGGTGCGAAGGCCGGAAAGGTCGTCGGCCCGCAGCAGCACGGCGAGCCCGAGTTCACGCCGTGCCAGGGCCTTGCGCGGCACCTCAGCGTCGATGCCACCCATGGCCGTGTACACTTCTCCGGCGTCGTCGGAGACGAACAGCCAGTACCAGGTCTCGTCTGACTTCAACGTGATGACGCAGTGCTGGTCGCCGACCGCGACGATCAGCACGTCATCACCATCATTCCGGGTCACAGTGGCCGAGCTGATTTCAGTGAGGCGGGCATAAGCCGCGGCTCCTTCTCCATCACACGCGTCCTCTGGCGCTTCGATCATCGACCCGCACGAGGTATTCACTGGTTTTCTCCACGACCTTCCAATCCTGATCGCAGTCGTGATGGATTGGGTAAACATTCCCCCAACCGCTCCTTGCACGATAGGAACGCAGGCCTCAACGCAAGTAATAGAGATAAACCGCAAACGGGACGAATGCCTTGATCTCTTCCTGCGGAACGTCGGGGTAGGACACCGCCAGGTCCCCGATCAAGCGGGCGACGTCAAAATCTTCCATGGCGGCGTGCCTGCCGTGCCTGCCAGCAAAGTAACGGGATCGACCCTCGCGACGGATCTCGACGTGGGTCTCATTCTTGAGGCGGCGCAACAGCTCCACACGTTCCCGCTGGTATGGTCCACAACCGTAGTAACGCAGCCGACGCCTAACCTTTCGCTCCGCTTCCCTCGGTTCATCGAACGCGCACTCCCAGATGAGAACATCGAGGATCACTTTATCGGCGCTCTGCCTAGTCCGCCTTTTTCGCGCCTTTTCCGCCACCATGGAATTTGCCTCGATTGCCGAATGCGCAACAGGTTTCCTGGTTTTCGGTGTCTATTGAAATTCGCGGCAAGGCTTGCCGGTCGAACCTCACGGACCATCGCCGCACTACTCCCTCGGATAATAGTGGTCCGCAATCAATGGAGACTTCAGATGATGAAGAGTGTTGTTGTCTATTCTGCTGTCGCCCTCGCGACGATTCTGTCGGCCGGCTCAGCTTCAGCCGACACCTGGACCCGCCTTGGTGGCGGCTGCCCCCGGTGCCGATACCGCAACCCCGGCGCTGTTTCATTACCGGGAACCCGAGCCTTCCACCCCCATTGAACCGCGCGTCGAAGTGCACAGGCAAATACTGATATTACGGGGAAACACGGATGGGGGTCATGGCGAGCTAATGTGAAGCGCTGTTATGTCTTGCTCTAATTTGGATAAATAGGCACCCGTCAACACGCCGCCGCACGTAACCTCACAGGGGGCCGGTACGTGCTGGCCCTTTCATCGCCCTGTTCGTGGGCAGCTGCTCCCCACCAAAGCCCGCGGCAAAAGCCTCCGCGTCTTCCGGCGTGGCAAAGCAGAACACCACGAACTCACTGTCGGCATCGCGACGCAGGCAGTGGCGGGCGGAGTGGAATGACCAGGGGACGAACACATTTTTTTGACATTTCCTGACATCAATTCGTAGCCGCCTGCGGCTAATACCTATGGCGTCGGACCGGCAGGGGACAGCCGGCAGAACGCCTGCTTGCAGGCTAATCATCTTCGGTCAGCTTCGAATCGCGAGTTGACCGGCATCGAGGGAGAATAGGATGAATTTCAAAATCGCATTGGCCGCCTCTATTGCAGTCGGCAGCTTATTAGCGATCGGCAGCAGCGCAAATGCGGCAATCGCGTCGACCGACATGAGGGCAGCGGTCGACAGCCTCACCTTGATCGATCAGGTGCAATTCGTTTTCGGCGGACACAAGCATTGCTGGTATCCGGACGGCTGGAATGGCCCTGGCTGGTACTGGTGCGGGTATCGCTTGCGGAAGGGCCGGGGCTGGGGCGGCGGGGAAGGGTACCGCGGCTGGAAGCA
>JASHRR010000275.1 GCA_030037185.1 Xanthobacteraceae bacterium
GTGCCATCCTGAGGCAGGAGGACCGCAGCATCCTCGATGCCATCAACGAGGACGCCAAGCGGCTGCGCATAAAGCTCGGCGCACCGGACCGCGGCAAGATCGACCAGTACCTCGACGCGGTGCGTGACGTCGAGCGGCGCATCCAGCGCGCGGAGGCGCAGAGCAAGGACCACGTTCTGCCGGAGATGGCCGGCCCCGCCGGTACCCCGTCGAACTGGTCAGAGTACTATAAATTGATGACCGATCTCATGGTTCTCGCCTGGCAGACCGACATGACGCGCGTCTGCACATTCCAGGTCGGCCACGAGATGAGCCTGCGCGCCTATCCGGAGCTCGGATTTGGCGACTCCCACCATTCCGTGACGCATCACCACGGCGAACAGGACAAGATCGCCAAGGTCATCCAGATCAACACCTTCCACACCAAGATGCTGTCCTACTATCTGGACAAGCTGCGCGAGACGCCGGACGGTGACGGCTCGCTGCTGGATCACTCGATGATCCTGTACGGGGCGGCGCTCAGCGACGCCAACCTGCACCTCTACACGGACCTGCCGCTGATGCTGGTCGCCGGCGGCGTCAACGGCATCAAGGGCGGACAGCATATCCGCTATCCGAACCGCACGCCGATGGCCAATCTGCTCCTGACGTTGCTGGACAAGGCAGGCGTGCCCAACGTGACCAAGCTGGGTGACAGCAACGGCAAGCTCGAATTGGTGGCGTCCGCTGCCAAGTCGGCGGATGCGAACCAAGCAAAGACGCTGTAGCGAAAGCGCGGTGAGATTCGCTCCAATCATTGTCGCCGGGCTTGACCCGGCGACAACTCGATTGGCGGGATGTTTCAGCCAAATGGCCGGTCGCCCGGCCTGATGATTTCGACCTCAACGGAAACTGCTCCAAATTGGAGAATGACGATGAGCATCAGGGCAAAGATTTTGGCGGGACTGCTGGGGGCTACGTTCCTCGCAGGCACCGCATTTGCCGCCGACACCACCGGTAAGTTGTCGCTGGCACAGGTCGCCAAAAGCGGGGATCGCGACGCTTTGCGCTCGCTGCTGAGTGGCCCTGCCAAGGACGAGGTCGGCGGCGCCCAGGGCACGGCAGCGCTGCTTGTGGCGGCCTCCCGCAATGACCTGGAGATGACCGACCTCTTGTTGCGCGCTGGGGTGGACGCCAAGGCCGCCAACGAATACGGCGCAACCGCACTCTATGCAGCAGCCGCGCAGAACGCGGACGCCGCCATCACCAAGAAGCTTTTGGCAGCAGGGGCCGATCCCAATATGGCGCTGCTATCGGGCGAGACGCCGCTGATGCAGGCAGCCCGCCTCGGCAACATCGAGACGGTGCGGCTACTGCTGGAAGCAGGCGCCGATCCCAATGTGCAGGAAAAGAATGGCGCACAGAACGCCTTGATGTGGGCGAGCGCGGAGCGTCATCCCGCCGTTACCAAAGAGCTGGTGGCCCACCATGCCGACGTCAACGCCCATTCGAAAAACGGCGCCACTGCGTTGATGTTCGCCGCCCGAGGCGATGCAGAGTCTGCCGGCATTTTGCTCGATGCCGGTGCGCGCCCCGATGATCAGATTCCGGATTGGGGCGGGACGGCGCTGATTATCGCCAGCACCATGGGCAAGCTCAATGTCGTCGAGGTGCTGCTGGACAAGGGCGCCAATCCCAACCTCGCGGACGGCAACAGCTTCACGGCTTTGCACGCCGCCGTGCGGGATTCGGATTACGGTGAGGACCAGGAACAAAGAGCCGGCGCAGTGCCGATCGTCAAGGCGCTGCTAGCCCACGGCGCCAATCCGAATGCGCGGATCCATCAGGAAAAGCAGACCGTCCGCGCCCAAAACGAAGTCTCTTTTGAAGGCGCGACCCCGGTCGCGCTTGCCGCCGAGGTTAACAATCTTGAAGCCATCAAGCTGTTGGTGGATGGCGGGGCGGATCCGAACATTCCGACCGCTTACGGCACGACGCCGCTGATCCTGGCGACCGGAGGCGCGACCGACGAGCAAAGGCCAAGACCGGCAGAAGAGCGGGCAATCGCAATCGACACCGTAAAGTACCTGGTGGCACATGGCGCCGACATTAACGCCGCCGGCCAGTTCGGGTGGACGGCGATGCACACGGCCTCGTATCAGGCATTGGATGATGTCATTGAATTCCTGGCCAGCAAGGGTGGAAAGCTCGATACCCTTGACGAGCTTGGACAGACGCCGTTGAGCATCTCCCTGTCAGTCGTCACCAAGGAGGCCGGGGCTCGCCGCCTTCAGATCCCGCGCCGATACCACAAGTCCACAGTCGCGCTTCTGCTCAAGTTGGGCGCCACCCCGCTTGGTAAGTCCGGGGTTCACGTCGTCCTCCAGCGCAACGGGGACCTGGCTACGGAGGAATAACTCCGCCAAAGGTTCGCGATCAACTCAAAGAAAAGGCGCTGGTCGTGCTCTGACACGGCCGGCGCTTTTTTTTTGTAAACCCGTGGTCACGGCCGGTGCTGCGGCAGGACCCCGCATTGCCTTCACGCAAGACAAGGGGGGGCTCACGCCCGTTCGGCTGCC
This sequence comes from Xanthobacteraceae bacterium, assembly GCA_030037185.1. Next base: position 2,559 of record JASHRR010000275.1, read on the forward strand.
CCGGGGCGCTGCCGCAGGAAAGGGGCTTCGGCCGCTTCAGAGCGATCCAAGGTATGCGGTCAGGCGACCCGCAACAAGAACGCACCACACCGGAATGCAAGACCGCCGCTGCGGCGGGACCCCGGCATTGCCTTCACGCAAGACAAGGGGGCTCACGCCCGTTCGGCTACCCGCGGCGCCGCCGCAAGCCTGAGCGGAAAGGGGGCTTCGCCGCTTCAGAGCGATCCAAGGTATGCGGTCAGGCGACCCGCAACAAGAACGATGCACCACACCAGAACGGAGGGGGCAACGAATTTGATCGCCGGCGCGGAGACGGTACCTCCCTGCTCCCATGATCCGGCTTCTCGCTTGACGAAGCCAGAAAGGTAGGAGGTGAGAACGATGCCGATAATCACAAACAAGACCTTCAGCAGGAAGGCGACGTCGGCGACGTAGCGCGTCGGCTTCGCCATCCAAAGCGCGAGACCGGTCAGGACTTGCAGCGCGACGGCAGCCCAGATGACAGGAAACAAGCGGTTGAGCGAGCTATAGGGAATCGTCTCGAATATCCCGAACAGCCGCAGGCAAATGATGAAAATGAATCCGAGCACGAGCGCCGTCCCGAACTCGTGCAGCGTCAGTGCCAATGGCCAACCCCACAGCTCCGTTCGGATCCACGTGGAGAACTGCGAATTTTCGAGACCTGCAAGCACTGCTAACCTCCCCTGCCTTTACGTCTGCCAAGTGCGAAGCCGGTTTACCGGCCGCTCTGGCTCACGGCTTTGTTGAACTGATACACCGTGAAAAAAGCAGCGCCGAGGACGCATGCATTGACCACGATAACCATCAGGACGATTTGAAGCTCGTTCATGAGGCGGCTCCCTCCGATCAGAGATAGTTCAGCAGTCGGCCGCAGACGATCACCCCGGCCCACGCCAGCGCCACGCCGGCCGCAACCCACTTGGCGGCCGCCGGCGCATCTTCTCCTGGCTTGAGGTTCCAAAGCCGGTTGGACACCGAGAAGTACAAGGCCGCAATTGCGCCGATCGGAATGAGAATGATCTTGGGCCCGAAGGTGACGTCGTTGACGACGTAGCGGTAGCTGTCGGCAAGCATCATCAGCATGCCGGAAAAGACGTTCATCAGCACGCCCAGAGCGCCGAGCAGCAACAAGCGGTGCACGGCAGCAAACGACACCGATTTCCAGAAGCCCAGCGCCCGCAGCAAAACAGCAGATGCCGTGGCGAAAATCAGACAGTATCCAAAGAAATGCACGATCTGCCATGGCACGAACCAGAACATGCGGCTCATCACCGATTCGACCCACATCGATATGCCGGCCTGCGGGTCGGTCGGCAGCAATTCGGCCGCGACGCGGATTTCGGGGTGATTGATCTGTCCGCCGCGGTGCCCGGTTTCGGTCATTACGCCGAGCGTAACGAGCGCAAAGACCATGACCAGGGTGAGCGACAGGCTGGAAAAGCGTCCCCAATATCGGTATCGCCACAGCTCGAACCAGGAGGCGAGGCCGGTAAAGGCAAGGCCAACCAGCGTCCACAGGGCCATGTCACGATGGGCATTGATGACGGCTTTGGAAATCTCAGGGATCGGAGGCTGCGTCAACGCCCACATCGCGGCGGTGCCGGTCACGTAGGTGGGGACGCCAAGGATGCTGCAGATGACAAACAGGATGAGGCTGCCCTGTTTCATCAGGTCGTTGTTGGCGACGAGCGCCACAACAAAAAACGCCAGCGCAAACGACCACCCGACCGTGGGAGCGTGATTGAGGATCATATGGACGTGCGGCCAGATCGGCGGGGTCGAGACGTCCGGAATGATGACGGTCGCTTGCAGCTCGCGGTGATTGATTTCCCAGCCGCTTGTTACAATGAGTACACCGAGAGTGATGATACCGAGGCCCAAAACCAGGCGCTCGGTGTCCCTGGACGCGCGGCTCGCCTGCCCGGACAATATCAGCGCGCCCAGGGCCGCAAGCCCGGTAATCACGAGCGCAATCAGCGCCGCAATCCCCCACGTCGAGTGAGCAGCCATCGCGGCCCTGGCAAATCTGGAATTTCCCGACAGCGCCGCCATCGAACCGGTGCCGCTCAGATAGATCGGTACCGCCAGCAACGCCAACAGGGCAAGCAGGACCAGGCAGGTCCGCTTGGTAACGCTGTTGTCTGCAAGGAGCCCCGCCACATAAAAACCGAGCACGCACACAAGCCCGAACGACGGGAACACGCTGATGAGCATGTGCAAATGCGACCAAGACTGCGGAATGAGATGCATGTCCTCCCTCCCTCGGAGTAACTTCGCGCGAATGTTTTTTTAAGGCTTCGGTAAAATCCCCCGCTCGCGCACCTCCCGGCCTGTTGTCGCATCACCCCGTCCGTCGCCCGCGTTGCGCAAGCTTAAACCGCGCGCTGCGAACCGCGGACCTCCCGATTTTAAGTTTAGCAAGGAATTTCAACAAAACCAGTCGCTAAGTCAGTCGTCATGAAAAATCTCTGTTTTGGACGGGCGTCCGGGGGTTTTTGCCTGTCCGGGGCGGCAGGAGTCAGAAGGGTTAGCAACAATAACACGCAACTCGCGGCGACGCTTGCAACGCACCCCCTGCTCTCGAGACACAGGCGCGGGCGAAGCAGAAGGGCGGCGCGTTTACCTTGCCGGCACCAGCTGGTAAACAGGGGTGCGTTTCCTCTTAAAGGCGTAGAGGTATTGCGTGTGCCCGCCCTTTCATTCTGCCGCGACCTTGGCGGAGGTGTCAGCGGGTGCGCGGTGCCGCGCGCAACGATCAAAGAGGAACGTTTGATGCTTGGCGTGACGAGCGGTGATCCCGCCATCGATCGCTACCTTGCGCAGAGCTACGAGCGGGTGCCAGGCATGTCCTCGCGCTTTGCGGCAGCTATCTGCGGGCATCTGATCCGACGGCAGTCGGCGCTCGGCATCGGCGGCGAACTCGTCGAAATCGGCACGTTCGAGGGTCGTTTCTTCATCGTGATGGCGCTCGGCCTGGCGCCCGGCGAAAAGGCATTAGGCATCGACCGGTTCGATTGGCCTGATGCCGGCGTTGAGGGCCGTTTTCTTGCCAACTGCGCAGCCCACGGCGTTGCACCCGAGCGCTATTCGGCGTGGAAAGCAGACAGCCGCGAGATTACGTCAGCCGGGCTCTGCGAAAAGCTCGGCGGCCGGCCGGTCCGCTTCGTCCATATCGACAGCCACCATTCCCGCGAATGCCTGCTTAACGATCTGGAGCTGGTCGCGCCGGCATTGCATCACGACGCAATCATCTGTCTCGACGATATGCTCCATCCCGGCTATCCGATGATCACTTCGGCCGTGTTCGACTATTTCGCCCGCCATCCGCAGCTGCGGCTGCTGTGTGTCGTCGACCGCGAAGATATTGTGGCGGCCGCGAAATTTCTCATCTGCCGCGCCGAATCGCTCGCGCTTTACGAGCAGGACCTATTGAGCACATTTTCGCGGTTTCATTTTGCCCTTAATGCCGACATGGAAACCTACTTTGCGCTCGTTCTGACGCCACGGCCGCGGCTGGCAGAGGTGCGTTGAAGGAGCCCGCGGACCCGGCAAATCGGGGCGTCCTAACCGGCGTCCAATGGCACCGCGATGTAGCGAGCGGTGTCGCCCGACTTGATCCGCATCAACACTGCCTGTTTTCCGGCGGATCGCGCCTGCGCCACCGCATCGCGCAACTCCAATGGGTTGTCGACAGTTTTTCCTGCAACATCAAGGATGACGTCACCCGTGTGGACGCCGCGCTCTGCCGCTGGGCCGTCCGGATCAATATCGGTCACCACCACACCATGCGCTTCGCCGCCGGCCGTCGCGGCCGGCGCCAGCTGCAGGCCGAGCGACGCGGTGCCGGTGCGGTGCTCCCGGGTCGGCTTTTTTTCTGTTACGGTGCGGTCCGGCATTTTGGCGACGGTGATCGCCATCGTGTTGTGCGATCCGTCGCGAAAAACGCCGAGGGTCGCGGTCTGGCCCGGCTCAATGCCGGCAATCTTTTTGGCAAGGTCGCGCGCATCCTTGACCTCCTCTCCGGTGACGGAC
>JASHRR010000025.1 GCA_030037185.1 Xanthobacteraceae bacterium
CCAGTTGCTGTGCCGCCTGGCCGGGAATCCTACAATCTCGACGCCCTCTGGGCGCGGATCGCAGTCGAGCTCGACGAAGCAAAACTGGCCCAGCTCGACCGCCTTCGGATTGGCCAGCAAAGGCTAAACCTGCGCGAACTCGCTGATCAGGTCGGCCGCGCAGTCCGCACTGTCGTTCAGGGCACCGTGAAGCCCTAATTGCCGCCCGGCGCTCGTCATCCGGTTCGTGCAGACGCTTGTCCGGCGAGTCCCAATTTGAATACATAATGATGTATACAATACAACTAGCTATTAAAATTCTGTCATGATGTTGTGAAAGACGACAGGCACTGTCAAAATACACTCGCGGCGGGGGCGTACGATGCTACCAGCAATTTTACGATCAGCACGCTGTTCCGCCGCCCGAGCACGTTCTTGCCTACAGCTTCGAGATACAAAATTCATAGTCGTTTTCGTCGTCGCAATTGTTGTCTGTTCGTTGATCTCGTTTTCGAGCGGGGCACTTGCCCAGACAGCTTCGCAGCGCGCCGCCTTGGCCCAGCAACAGGCATTGCAGAAGAAGCACAATGAAGCGAGTCTGATGATTCTCGGCGGAAGTCCCGGCACCACCTATTTCAACATCGTGCATGACATGGCGGCCGCAGTAACGGGGAACGACGATCTTCGCCTGATAGCGGTCGATGCCCCCGGAGGAATAGAAAGCCTGCGAGATCTCCTGTTACTTCGCGGCATCGACCTGGCGCTCGTGCCCGAGAACGTACTCAACTACGCTGACGCGATGGCGTCCTTCGGGCCTGGACTGCGAGAGCGGCTTACCTACATTACCCAGCTCTATGGTGAAGAGGTTCATTTCCTGGCCGGCGCCGACATCAACTCAGTTGAAAATCTGCGCGGCAAAAAGGTCGCTGTACCCCCAGAAGATGGCAATGCGGAATTCACCACCCGTGATTTGTTTCGACGTCTTCGTATCGACGCCGAGATCGTCAGGGTCGCATCGGCCGATGCGATCGACGACGTTCGGTCGGGCACTTTGGCCGCCCTCGCGCTGATGGGTGGCAAGCCGTTGCGATTCGTTGCGGGTCTCCCCAAGGACGGAAGCCTCCGTTTGCTGGCCGTACCGTTCACGCAAGCTTTGGGAGATGATTATTCGCCCAGTAGTTTTCGCGTGGATGATTATCCGTCGCTGATCCCAGAGGGCCAGGCAGTCGATACGGTAGCCGTCAATGCGGTGCTCGTCGCAAACAATCTGGCCAAGTCGGACGCGTCCACGCGAAGGGTCGCAAGATTCGTTCCAGCGCTATTTGGCGCGCTTTCAGACCTGGGCGGCCCGCAGCGGCATCCGAAGTGGAGCGAAGTTAATTTGGCTGCTGCTCTCCCCGGATGGTCGCGCTTCCCGATAGCCAAGGAATTGCTTGAAAAAACCTTGCGCGAGCAGACGGCTTCGGTGCAAAGAGATTTCGAGCAGTTCCTACTGGTCAACAGCCCTCGAGGGTCGCCGGGGCGCTCGCCCGAGGAACGAAGACGGTTGTTTGACGAATATCTTAAGTGGACGCGCAGTTCGACAGGAGCGCCTAAGTAGATGCGCAATCGGAGTTGATCGACCTTATCGACTCTTACCCGCTGGCATGACCCGCGTCGATCTTCCTCGCTTGAGGAGAGATCGGCCATGCAGTTCGGCGGCGGGAGTCCCGGGGCTGCACCAGACGAATATTTAAGAAAACCTGACCGCCAATCGGCCGTCTGTGTGTCAGCGAAAGAAACGGAAGAGAGTGGCGCATGGATCAATCTGGAAAAGCATCCCAAGCGGCGGACGTCGTAAAGCGTTTGGAGCTGTCTGAAGACGTCGCTCAGCCTCAATCAATGCCGCGCGCTGCGAGGGCCACTTTGCTGCACGCAGACCAACCAGACCGGCCGCTTGACCACTATCAAGGTCCGGCGCTCGCGCGCGCCCGCAGCCGTGCCACCAATGTCAGCCCGTGGCTATTCGTGATGGCGACTGCTCTCAACACGATGGTGGCGTCCGTCCTCGCTGTCATCATCACCTTAGGTGTCGTGAGGCAAGAGCGGGCCGACAGCCTGCCGCGGGATGCCACGTTGACCTCAGCCTACGCGCGACCGGCGGTGGCGGTGCGCGAGACGACGCTGCCGAGCGCCTCCCTCCAGCAGATTAGCGTGCCGCCGATCGGTTCACCTAATCAGCCGTTGCGACTCGAACCCCAGAAACCCACGCCATTGCCCTTGCAGATTCGACCGGAAGAAGCTGCGAACGATCCGTTTATTCTCACCCTTTCCGGCGCGCCGACGGGAACGATCTTGTCGGGCGCAATCCAAATGAGTTCTGACACCTGGTTCATGTCACCCGGTTCGGCGAACCTGCTCGAAATTACTTTGCCTGAATGGTCGACCTCGGTATTCGAGATGACCATCGCGCTGCGACGAACCAACGGTTTGATGGCGGCTCAAACCAAGGCTTGGCTCGCGGTACCTCCACCGGCAAGCCGGTTGCCCGCAAGCCCGAAGATCGACGACGCCGCCGCCAAGGATTTTCTGGCCCGCGCCAACCGGTTACTTGACAAAGGCGACATCGTTGGGGCGCGGACGATCTACCAGCGTGCGGCCGAACTCGGCAGCGGGTCGGCAGCGTTGGCTCTTGGGGCAACGTACGATCCAAACCGACTTTGGTCTCTTGGCGTCCTCGGTCTGTTGGGAAACAGGGAGCGAGCGAGGCAATGGTACCTGCGTGCCAGCGAGCTGGGCAACCCCGAAGCGAAAGACCGGCTCACTACACTCGGATTTTAGGTTAGTACTCCTGAGTCATGTGATTATGACACAGTAGTAAGAAGGCGAACTCCGGCATTGCCGGCATCGGCGCGCCTTCTATCTTCCGTCGGGGAGAAAGCCAATGGTCGTTTCATACCAACCCAGTCTGGTGTTGCTATCAGTCGTTGTGGCGATCATTGGGTCACTTACATCCCTTGCCCTTACCTCCGGTTCGCACGACGCCGGTAACGAGTCGTGGGAAGGAGGCTTTTCTCTGGCGAACGGCGGCCTGATCATGGGGACAACGATCTGGTCGATGCATTTCATCGCCATGATGGCGGTCCAATTCCCGATCCTCATAAACTACAACATCGTCGAAACTATCCTGTCGATTGCCATCGCGATTGGTGCGACAGCGACGGGGCTCTACGTCGTTAGCAACCGGCGACTCGGCCAGTTCAGCATTCCGGGCGGCGGCGTGTTGATGGGTCTTGGAATCGGCAGCATGCACTATCTCGGCATGGGTGCGATCCGCGGTTGCGGTTTGGATTACGACCTAAAGCTGGTAGCGGCATCGGTCGGCATCGCGATTGTCGCGTCAATAGCCGCGCTTTGGTTTGCGTTCTACAAGCGGAGCATCCTGACGACCGTCGCGGGGGGGATGGTGCAAGGACTGGCGATTGCCTCCATGCATTACACTGCCATGGCCGCCACCTATTTCGTTCCTCTCGACGCACCTGCCGATCTTACGATTCCTCTATTCACCCAGAACTTGCTTGCGTTCATGATTGCGGGTGCGATCCTCATCGTATGCACCGGCAACCTTGCATTGCTCGGGTTCATGTCGGTGCAGCAAAGAAAATTAGTTGAGCTAGAATAGAAATGGCATGATTTTCGCGATCGCATTACGATACGGCAATTGAGCCCTCGTGGCCGTACCGGGCGGCGGGCCGTTCGGAGGGGGCTTAGAGTGCCCACCCCCTTCGGTCGGAATCTCAGCATGTTGTTTGGCCTGGCCGGTCGGATCTCGTGGCGACCACGCTTGGCGTGCCGGATGTGCATGCTTCGCAGAGATGCCATGGCACTAGGTTATATGATGTTTGGGAGCCGGCGGCTGGTTGTTCGAAACAGACAACACCCTGGAGTAGCCTGGAGTTTGCAATGACCGACACGATGATGACCCAATCGATTAGTTCGGCCCAATCGCCGAAACCGAAACTCGATCAGCCAGCCAACCCCATGACATTAATTCTTTTCTTCACCATCTTGGCGGCTGGGTTCCTGTTCGTCGCCTATAGCCTTTATGTCGATGTCGAAGAAACCGGCACGAAGGTCACGACTTACCTGCCCTTCATCCTGCTGTTCGTGGCGCTTGTCATCGCGCTCGGTTTTGAGTTCGTCAATGGCTTCCACGATACCGCGAACGCGGTCGCTACCGTCATTTACACCCATTCGCTGCCGGCCCCGATCGCAGTGGTATGGTCGGGCTTCTTCAACTTCCTCGGCGTGCTGATTTCGTCGGGCGCGGTAGCATTCGGTATCGTATCGCTGCTGCCGGTGGAGCTCATCCTGCAGGTCGGCAGCGCCGCCGGCTTCGCCATGGTGTTTGCCCTGCTGATTGCAGCTATTATCTGGAACCTCGGGACGTGGTACCTTGGTTTACCGGCCTCTAGCTCACACACGCTGATCGGATCCATCATTGGGGTCGGCATCGCCAATGCGCTGATGCGCGGACAAGACGGCACATCGGGCGTCGATTGGTCCAAGGCCACAGAGATCGGCCAAGCGCTGTTGTTTTCGCCGGCGGTAGGGTTCTGCGCTGCGGCGCTGCTTTTGGTCGTCATCCGGTTTGTTATCCGCAGCCCGGCGCTCTATTCCGAGCCCAAGGGCAATCAGCCGCCGCCGTGGTGGATCCGCGGCGTTCTGATTCTCACCTGCACCAGCGTCAGCTTCGCCCACGGCTCCAACGACGGTCAGAAGGGCATGGGTCTCATCATGTTGATCCTGATCGGCACGGTGCCGACCGCCTATGCGCTCAACCGCGCTCTGCCGGCCAGTCAGATGACCGAGTTCCGCGCCGCGTCGGCGGCAGCCGCCGACGTCATCGGGCAACAAGCGGCGGGTTATAACGTGCTTGGCGATCCGCGCCCGGCCGTGACGCTCTATGTCTCGCAGCGCAAGCTCACCGAGGGCACCTATCCGTCGCTTGCCGTGCTGGTGAAGGACATCAGCGCCCAGGTCGATCAATACGGCACGCTGGCGAAGGTGCCGGCAGAGGCCGTAGGTAATACCCGCAATGACATGTACCTCGCCTCCGAGGCGATCCGCTTTCTGATCAAGGACAAGGAGAGCGGTCTCGCCAAGGACGATGTCGTCGCGCTAAATAATTACAAGAGGTCGCTTGATAGCGCGACGAAATTCATCCCGATCTGGGTTAAGATCGCCGTCGCCATTGCGCTCGGTCTCGGCACCATGATTGGGTGGAAACGGATCGTGATCACGGTTGGCGAGAAGATCGGCAAGACCCATCTGACTTACGCCCAAGGCGCCTCGGCGGAACTCGTCGCCGCTGCCACGATCGCGGCAGCGGATGCCTATGGTCTCCCGGTGTCAACGACCCACGTGCTCTCCTCCGGTATCGCCGGCACCATGGCGGCCAGCGGCTCGGGCCTGCAATGGGCGACGATTCGCAACATCGTGATGGGCTGGGTGCTCACACTGCCAGCCGCCATCATGCTCTCGGCGACGTTGTACTGGACGTTCAGCCAAGTCTTTTAGCGCCTTTGTAAACGCTCTCGCGCGCCAACGAAGATGACGGCGGAACGTTTGGGACGCTAAGGCGGCTGGTCTCGTCCGGCCCGATCGGCGATAGCAACAGGCGTCTTCGCGGACCTAGCCGTCGCCACAGTATGCTGCTTGACCGCCTCAACATCGGCAAGGCGCCGGTCGCGTTTCGACGCGGGTATCCGGTGAGCCCAAGGCCTGCGGCGGCCGCTTTAACCCGGGTCGACGGGGTTCCATTGCGGAAACGTCGGAGCCCGGGAAGCAGCTCGATCCTCTCGGACCAAAACCGCGCGATATCGACGTTAGGTCCCGCTTCGGTACAGCAGCAGCGCCGGTTCGAGCGTCTAGATTCAGACTTGATGTCTGCGGACCTGAATCACGTCCAACAATCAATCGCGACCTTGCCACGAGCCGTTCCGCGTTGTCCGCCTGATCGACGCGGCGCGATTGGGTGGCGCCAGAACTGGTCGCGCGCCAGACCGAGACATGGCTCGCCGCCATACCGCCCTGCCTGATCGGCATCAAAGCCTGTGACGACAGCACCGCGTGAACACATGCAGTGGATTTTGCGATATCGAGCCGTCCCGCACGGTGCGTCGACATGATGGAGGAACAAAAACAAGAGAGAGCGGTTGCTTAGAGGCCAAATCGACATTCAAATTGCGGCAGGACTGCTCCAGAGGAAACGAATCATGTTGCGGAACATGCTGTTCGCGGTCGCAGTGGCCGCAATTGTCGCGCCCGGGGCCAATTCGACACGAGCGATGGCCGGTTCGCCCGACGGCCGGGAGCAGGACGCTGCGGCATATTCTATGTCGCAGCACCGGCGGTGGCATGTGGCTCACCGGTCATTCACACAGGGCTTCGCTGTCGGGCCCGCACCGTATTACGGCTACGCGGTACCGCCAAGAGTTCCGGTTTTTCGCGGGCCAGGCTACGTGTTCGTGCCACGCAATGGCATTGCGGATGAGGCCTGCAACTTGCCGACCAGCGCCTGCTCGAATGAGTTCCGCAATGCCAACTAGGCGGACGCCGGAAGAAGCCACTGCACGGGCAGATCGACAGGGCAACAACGACCGCGCGAGCGCAACGGATCGCAAGGCTTCGAACAGCAAGACCGGCGGGAGACGGCGAGTGCAATGCCTTGTTGTTTTTCAGCGATCCCGCTGACCCTGACTTCGGACTTCTGACAAATCCTAACCGGGGTAGTTCTGGACGCGCAGATTGGTGCAAAGCATCGAAATGTCGCTGTGTTGTTTGATGAAATCGTCAATTCGACAAGCGCCGTTTTATTGACGCCGACTTCGGCGGTAATCGTCTCTTTCTTGGTCACGAAAGATCGGTCGCTATAGCTGTCTGCGCGCCGGATGATGCTCAGTGGCCCGGTGCTTTAGCGCGCTGTGGCGCGGTGGACTCCTACGAGGCGCAGCCTGCGCTGTCACGAAGAACTCCGCATATAGACCTCCCCGGGGCTGGCAGCTGCTCGCTGTCGTGGCATTTTCGCAGCGCCATGTAGATCGCGCATGAACGCATTCAAGTTCGCTGTGTTGGGTTTTCTCGATCACCGCCTTGGCAACACGGGTACCCGCGCCACCTCAGGCAGGGTTTTCCAGGCTTAAGGTGTCGCTGTTTTCGTCGTAGGCAAAAGCTTCGCCGTACCGGGCGAATGAGATGACCGCGCGCAGCGTCTGTTCGGCGTCCTCCTCTGACATATGGTCCTCGAGCTCATCACGAAAGCGGCTCGCATGCGCCCGGTGGGATGGGCGCCCGTCAAGTACGTGCTTGATGTGGGCGGCGAGCGGGATGTAGGTGAGGACGTGCTGGGCGAACAGTCCCTTCGCTCGTCGAAGCCGGCGAGCTCACACCGCTTGCCCTCATCCGCCAGGCTAACGTCGCCGTCCGCGACTTCGGTGAGCCGCAACCGATGGAGAAGGTCTGGCACCGGGAACAGGTCGTCGTTCTCCATCTGCAGGCTCGCCGCGAGGGCCGGCAGGTCGGCACGCCCGTTGTAGGGATCGCCCGCGATCGCCTCCATCAGGCCGGCCAAAACACTGGGCGACACCGGTGGCAGCATCAGCGCGATGCCGGTACCAGGGAAAATGCCTTCCCGCCCCGGTTTTCCAGTCGGCCTTTCGGTCATGCGAGCGTAAATAGCATCGACCAGCTGGCGGAATTTGGGGTCGACGCCATTGCGGGGCTGCGGCAGGTCGACGGCCAGGTCGGCCACCATACGTCCGGGATTTGATGAGAGCAGCTTTACCGGATCGAGAGCGACCGGCGTGATACCGAGCTGGGCCACCGGCTGATTCATCTCACGCGCACCGTGGGCAAGCGCCACGAAAGCCAGCGAGGATGGCGAGGACAACAACATCGAAAAGATTGGGCAGGAGTCCCCGCCGACCTAGGGCAAGTGGCGCGGCGGACCAAACTCTTCTAGGTTGAATGCCCATATGCTACCTCGGGCTCCACTTCGAGGTGATTACCGGCCTCGATCGGACTGCCGACATGCCTTCAGCATTAGCAGTCCTGCCTGCGGTGGCAAATACCATTTGCGAGGCGCAGCCGCCGCCGATGACGGGTCGCATCGGACATGAGCCACAGCCTCCCGCGTCCAAAGTCCTCAGCTGTTCCCCCGGGGCCGACGCCGGCAGCGCGCTGCGCACCGAGATCGCGATCTGGTACGAAGAAGCTCAAGGCCCGGTCGAGGGTGCAACCACGATCGTTGCGCCGATGTGGGTGCGTCACTTGCGCCGGCACGCCCCCACGCTCCAGAAACTTCTCGCACCGCAGCCATCGTGGGCGCGACCGTCAACGCCGTCCCGGGCAACTGCTCCGCAAGGCGACGGCTAAGGTCGTGAACGCCGCCATGGATTGGATCGCGGCACAGCCAGCCGCGACGCAAAGATGTCTGGGACAACGAAGATCGTTCCGGCCGACCCATCGCGGAGTTTGGCACCCCGGTCGCGCAGGAAGTGATGGTGCTGCAAACGACAGCGGAAAACGGCAGATGGAGCAAATCGCCCAACGTCTGGTCGTGGGTGTGTCCGAGCGTCGCCAACCGCAACAATCCAACCGTCGAGAAAGAGACCAGTTCGGGGTAGATGAATTACTTGCGGCGGAAATCCAGGTCGCAGGCACAGGAACCAGCGGAATCTCGCCGATTCTCGGCGCGTCCTGTTTTCTAATACGTGCTTGGCAGTAAGCGCCGCGCGTTCGCGAGACTGCTCGGCAAGCTTGCGTCGGTCGCCTTTCAGTTTCGCTTCGAATGGGGAGACCAAGTTCGGGAGCTCCCTTGCGGCTAATATCGGGGTGCGCCGCCTCAGGTCGATCATTCAGATCGTTCGCCATGCGCGCCGGGTTACATGTAGCGGCTGCCTGCTTGCGAGCGAGGTGCTCGGCATCGGCTCGATCACGAAGCAGCGCGGTATCGCTACCCTCTTGCGATCGCATTGACGGCTGCGCTTCGGCACGCAGGTGAATCGCAATGCTTCAGGCCCGAGCGTGATCCGGCGCTCGCTGAGCGGCTGCATGTTGGCATAACGCCGTCTGCACCCGAGCGCCCGCGCCAAGGGGCAGGTGTACGCACGTCGTCCAGTCAAGAAACCCCACGGGTTGAGCGCGCCATGGATCAGTCAGCCCATAGTCGTACCGCGGAATTGTCGATCTTGCGCGTCGATCGGCGGATTGTGCCGCAACACTTCCTCCATCATGACCGCATTGCCATGGAACGCGGCCCAATGCAACGGCGTGGCGCCGTGCTGGGACAGCGTGTCACCGGAAATCCGCGGCCGAGCATCGCGCTGACGGCCAGAAGGTTGTTGTTCCGGGCGGCGTCTGCGAGATGCAAAGCCTTTTCCGGTGCACGCGCCACAAGCTGCGGCGCCGCAAGGACCGCGTCGGCGCGTGCATCGTCGCCGCACCAGAGCGCGTCAGGCAATCGATCAAGGGGACGTGCTCGCTCGAGCAGTAAGTCGAGGACCTGCGAAAACGTAAAGCAACATTATTGCTTTTCTCCTTGAAAAATGAGCCAGTGTGGTATCGTGCATGAGCAATGTCGTCACCCTCGTCGCCAAGCTCTGCGGCTCTCTTTCGTCATCGGCCGTTCGCGTTTTACTTTTGGGCTCGTACCCTTTCCGAGTTCTCCTACCAGATCGCGGCCGTCGCGGTCGGCTGGCAGATCTATACGTTGACGGATAGTGCACTTGCTCTCGGCCTGATCGGCTTAACGCAATTCGGGCCGACGGCGGGGCTGATCTTCATCGCCGGACACGCTGCGGATCGCTTCGATCGCAGGCGTATTGTGCAGGTCAGCCAGATCATCGCCAGTCTGACCGCGGCTGTCCTGGCTTGCGGTAGCTTAGCTGGCTGGCTGAACGTGCCCGAAATTTTCGGAGCCGTTGCAGTCCTGGGCGCTACCACCGCCTTTGAAAGTCCGGCATCGGCCGCGCTCCTGCCTAACGTCGCGCCTGAAGGCATGCTGCAAAGGGCGACGGCGACGTCGACAGCTGCGTTTCAAGTGGCGACCATCAGCGGTCCGGCGTTGGGGGGCTTCGCCTATATATTTGGCGCGGCTGCGCCTTACGCCGCGATGACCGCGTTTTGGTTCATCGCGGCAATTCTAACTGCGACCATTGCGCTTGCGCCTTCGCGCGTCGCCGACGATCCGCCGACGCTCAAGTATCTGTTCGGCGGCATCGCGTTTGTGCAGCGAAACCCGGCAATCCTCGGCGCGATATCGCTTGATCTGTTCGCGGTGTTGCTCGGCGGCGCGACGGCATTGCTGCCGATCTATGCGCGCGACATCCTGCACACCGGAGCCTGGGGACTCGGCATATTGCGCGGCGTTCCGGCCGTAGGGGCATTTTTGACGGCCGTTGTGTTGTCTCGACACCCCCTCGACCGCCGCACCGGCTTAAGAATGTTTCAGGCGGTCATCGTCTTCGGCCTGGCGACGCTAGTTTTTGCGCTGTCGCGCTCGATCTGGCTTTCGATCCTCGCCTTGACCGTTCTCGGCGCAGCGGACACCGTCAGCATGGTCATTCGCATAGCGCTCGTGCAATTGACGACGCCGGACGAGATGCGCGGTAGGGTCGGGGCGGTGAACTTCCTCTTCGTCAATACGTCCTATCAACTCGGCGAATTCGAGAGCGGTGTCACGGCAGCTTTGTTTGGCGTGGTGCCAGCAGTCCTCATCGGCGGTCTTGGCACGATTGGTGTGGCGCTATTATGGATGAAGCTCTTTCCCGCACTTAGAAAAATCGAACGTCTAGAATAGGTGAGCACATGTACGCGTCAGCTTCGGCAGCCTGGTAAAATGGTAATGCAGACAGGGCTGGTTTGCGATGTGGAGTCGGCGCGATGTATGTTTCCCATTTGCCGCCGAGCTGAAAATGAAAACGCTCCCTTCGGGCAATCAGCGTTAACAAGGACGCGATGGCGATCCCAGAAACGAATGGCGCAAGCAAATCGTACATTGACGTCGAGGGCTCCCGCTATGCCAATGCGCGGTCAACCGGTTTACTGGGTAGCGCGGAAGAACCACGCAATCTCCTGTGTCTCGAAGAGGACCTGCACGATCCGAGCAAGTTTGGACCTAAAGACGGCCGTGATGATGCCGCTCGCCAGGGAGGGGGTCGGGCAGCCGGGGAAGGGTCGATAGAAGGCAAAGTGCCGTTAGGTCCGGCCGGCGGTGCGGCCTGTTTCGCTTGCATGAAAAAGCCAAAGCGGCCCGTCGACTCCCAGATGTTCACCTCGGCCGAGCGTAGGGCCGACCTCCCTCGCGCGGCACCACCCAGAGAGGTCGGCTCGCCCTTTGCGGGGCTCGTGGCTATCGGTGATGCGCGCGTGGCCGGTCGGATATCACCGCCGTGGCGGAGAGCCCTCATGTAATGTTTGGCGCACAAGCCTTTTGTTCGGACCATGCCGCCGCATCCTTCGATTGTGCATACGGTTATCCGAGGTCTGTCGGAGCTGTCGCCATTGTGCTTCGGCAATGTAGTGTTTATTGCACAAGCCGTGCGTGATGGCTTTGCCACTGCATCCTTCGACGCCGCAAGTCCGCACTATCCTCGGTTTGTCGGATGTATTCCTGTGGTGGCGGCGAGCCCGCTGGTAGTGTTTGCGGCGCAAGCCTTTTGCCCAGACCATGCCGCCGCATCCTTCAATTGTGTGGTCTGTCGGAGGTATCGCCATTGTAGCGGTGAGCCCGTTGGTAGTGTTTGGTGCACAAACCTTTGCAGCGCGCCTCTCGACGTTACGCCTGCCGCTCTTCCACATACGCAAGCACCGCATGAGACGACGGCGCCGCGCACTTAGATTGTAGGTTGAAGCCTCTTTGACGAGACGGCTAAATCTTGACCTACCAGATTACGCAACCTGGTCATCTGTGTCTCTTCTGTGGCTCTGCGCAAGAGCCGATCCTGACCGGGGGGCAGCGGCCACCGCCTTACCCGCCTCCTCAAATCTCTTTTTGAATTAAATGATACTTGTTTCTTGCTACCGCCTGGTAATTATATTTTTCTATACGCGTATAATCTCATCAAAATAGGGATGAGCGATGAACTCCTGCCATCGCATCTCGACCCTTTGCGCTGATCGGCGAAGCCTGCCGCGGGCGCGTTTGTAAGGAAACGGGGTCATCCTTTGTGTTTACTGCGCTGCATGAATGTGGACATGCCCCACTCCTTCCGTCGCCGGAGATGGAGTTTCTGGCAGAGAGGTTTTACCGTCTTCGGCATCACGTGCCAATTCTGGATGCTGATCTTCCTCGGCGCGACACGGCCCAGTACTGTGCGAACGGCAAACAGAAAATTCATTGCCCGGATCGCCGCGCTGCTCTGGCGTCCGCCAGAAAGCCGAGACACCATGCTCCGGGTGGGAAGTTCGATCTCATCGAGCGAACAGCCAAACGCAATGGATCGCGTCGCCGTCGTCGTCGCGGACATCCAGCGCGTCCTCACTCGCGTTCCGAGCGCAGCAGATTCAACACATTCGAGCCTCGTACCGTGACACCGCACATAGGTGTAACTGGGGGCACATTTTCAGGAACCGTCCAAGCTCCCCTACAGAGGCCGGCGGGTCTGTGCGCAGCCCGAGTGTTAGAGCGGGCGCAAAGGAAAAATGCTGCCGCTCGCCATGCCAGCGACAAGGCATTTTGGCTGGAATTGGGTGAGCGGTGGCTCGCTGCGTCTAAGACCAAGCTTCCAACGTGCCGCCTGGCCTTACCTCTCCGGACCGCGACCTCTCCTGACCGCGCGCGGCCTTCTGTCGCGGCCTTATCCGCACATGATCGCCGTTGGGCATTAGAGCGGGCAGTATTTGATTAAAGCTTATGGCTTCGCAATGATGCAACCGAAACTGGTTAATGCTTATTCGATTGTTGCCTCCAAGATCGCGCTCGCCGATTTTGTGGAAAAATTGGGCATGAGCGACCTTTGCTTCTTTTTCGTTCAAACGGAATTTAGCCCTTGAAATTGTCGAGGGCTTGCCTAAATCCGCGAATGCGAAATCTCTTTTCTTGAGTTTACGGAGAGCCGCGACCGATATCAGGGCGGCGCAATCGAGGTGATGCCCGGCGGCAGCCGAAACCGCGATCGTATTCTACAAGGAAGAATTCTATGAAATCCAAATTCAATTGGCATGCACGCGAGATCGAGGCGGGCTCCGCGTCGCTTTTCACGAACGCAAGCGTCTGGTCATCAGCGGGCCTGACGGAGGCCGTCTGGGACACGTTGTTTGCGCTCGCGACGGCGACTGCGGTCTATCTCGGAGTGGCGAGTCTTGCTGGTCACCTGAATGAGGCGCAGGCGGCGCGCAACACGGGCATCGAGAGCCGCAAACATATCGGCATGATGTCGAGCGGCCGACTGTCACCAGGGGTTAGCCGAGCTGGCAATCAGCGGACATCCCAGTTCGACTGAGATACACCGTGCGGAACTGAATGAGGTGAAGCTAGCGAATGCCGGTCTGAAAATTACTGGTCTGAAAATCTCAAAACACCTTCGCGAAACGAAGATAATCCAAGGAGGAAAATATGCTCGAAGTTGGTGCGGAGAACGCGGAGGCACACGGCGAGGCTAAAGGCTGTCCGCCTATAGCGACGATCCCCGTCGAAAGCAGCGACAGATTTATCCTGCCGAGGAGATCAGGAGAGTCTCGGTTTGCGCCGCGGCAATATTGTTACGCTGCCTCGAAGAGCGGCGTTGTGCCGAGCCTGCCCCTCCCCGCGTCAGGCGTAGCCCAGCGCGATGGAAGCAGCGACGGTCAACGCGATGCCGCCTAGATTGGCTCACGCCGCGAGCATTAGCCGCGCGAGAAAGACACTTGCCTTTTCTTAAGCGTTAAGCGTGCTGCTGGCGCCATAGCGAGTTACTCCGATAAGGCCAGGCTCAGCATGACGCCTCTATGGTGGCCCGGACTGCATTGCGCCAAGTCAACAGGCCACACGAAACAAGGCCCATGAGGCGAGCTGCAAGCTTTGCCTGTGCGCTCGCTCTGATTGGCGCTGGCTCTACTTGCTGCTGAGGATTTTTGTAGCGGCTGCTCAGCATGGGGGCTCTCATGGACGCCTTGGAATGGTGGCGGTAGCGATCACGGTGCTTGGCGGGTATTGGCTGTGGGAGGACTTTATCAAGGCCACTCCAAACTAAAGAAGGCTAGCTGGCCCCACCGCCCTCAACCGCCCTTTTGGCTGCGTGAAGGCTTTTCCCCGCCCTTGGCGGCTGCCTCTGCCTCGGTGGTCGCTTCAACATCGCCCAGCCAAGCGACCTTGGAGTCGGTGAGCAAAATTCGCCCGAAGCAATGGGACAGTTTCTTCCGAACGGGTTAGAAATTGTCCCATCGTCCATCGTCAGCGTAAGTCATTGACTTAACGATGTCATTGTTGCCCTTGTGCGCCCACCAAGATATCCAGGTAAATCAAGGTGTTGCATCAAGCGACTGATAGGGCCGGAACTCCGCTTTTTTAAAGCGGACCGCACAGGATGAGATTCCCAGCCGCCGGAGCTTTTGCGCTCGTCGGTTCGATGGTGGCTCGCCGGAGGGGATGCCCGCAGGGTGCAAGCGCACTAACCGTTCTGCCGCTCTCTCGGCTGCGGGCGCCATCCAATTTGCAGAAGCAAACCGAGGTCGTCGCGCTGCGCGGTATGCTCGACGAGCTGTCCTCGGCGAAGTCGAAATAAGTGCATCTGGCGCTGCCGAATGTTCTTTCCGGTTCCAGGGACGCCTTGAAATGTCCCCGTGTGCCGCCCCGTCATCGTCGCGCTGACGACAACACGATCACCATCACCGATCGCCTCAATCTCATCGAAACGCAAGTTCGAGAATGCGTTGCGAAGCCATTGACTCGTCGCTAGAAAGCCGGCGGGTCCTGGAAGCTTGCGATCGGGCTCATCGGCGTCGTCCGCGGCTTCTCTATTGACAAAATCCGAAGCGACAATCCTTGCCGCAAGGGTCGGATCGCCAGTCTCAATCAGACGGAAGGATTCGATTGCGACAAGCTTATTTTGATCGGTGTCCATCGTCATGCCTCTGGCAAGCAGTATCCATCAGAGGAACAGGATAGCGAACTTGCCTACGAGAGGATTGAACAAATCGGACTTCAGCAGTCGCGCAGAAGTTCTACGGGTGTCGCTCCGGCGATGGCGTGGCATTCGCGAATGAAGTGCGCCTGATCGGCGTATCCGTAATCGCATGCGCGGGGCGGCCCAGCCGAACGAGCCGACGGTATAGCGACGCCGCCACTCACGAATGTCGTCTACGGCGAGCTGAAAACGGAGAATACGCCCAAGCTGTTTCATGCTGAGCCCAACGTGGCGCTTGAAGCGGCGTCGGAGCTGCCTTTCGCCGAGGTCGAGATCGGCGGCGATTTGGCTCACTTTGGTGTTTGGAAGGAGCCGAATGCGGTGAACCGCGCCAAGCACCGCACGGTCGGGCTCGCGCGCCGTGGGTACCCGCGCGCGCAGTGTTTGCCGGAGTATGGCCAGTGCGGCTTCCGGGCGCTTCGCAGCCAGGAGGCGTTCCTCCAAATCGCGCCCGGATCGGTGCCAAATCTGTTCCAGAGAAAGCGATTGGCCAATAAACGTCGCTGGCTCCTCGCCTAGCAACGAAAAGGCGGCGCCGAGCTGAAAGCGCGTAGTCGCGATGGGGCGGCACGGAACGGAATGAGTTGGCAGGGCCAATCACCTCCACTCTCGTCGCAAGCGTCACCACGAGATCGACGCACCCGTCGGGTAAGACGCGGTGAAATTGGCCGGTCTGCACTACATCATGTTGTAGGATCCACTCACAGTCTATGAATTGCTGTAGCGGATCGGCGAGCCGAATTTCCTGATACATGGACAATCATATTAGGCGTGCAACGCCGATTTGTCTCCTCCCGCGAATGTCCGCGTTGGGCGTGCGCCGTGACAAGGGGGCGCTTTCCAGTGGGTGCAAGTCGCACCCGGCAACACTCCGGCAGGAAGCAAGCGGAGCAGCTATGGAGGTAACGAAATAGCTGAAGCCCTCGGAATGCGTCGCAGCGGCTGCGTTGCCTTCACGCGTGCCGAAATCACAAGCTGCGACGGCAAATCCGGATACGGTTTGCGCAGGTCGGGATATGTCGCCTGATGCAGCGCGAAGCCGTTCTTCTCGCGGCGTTCCTAGCCGAGCGTTGCGAGGGCATTAAAGCACGCACTCTCCAGCCAAACGCCGGAGCGTTCTGGCTGGAGGGCAGGATCGGCGGCCGCGCGATGCTCCGGCGGGAGGCTGAGACCTCTATCGAGGTGCTCGGACGTACGGCCATCTCAATTCAACTTGCCGCCCTCGACGAGCGTTTTCATGTTCTGCAGCGCCTGCATGAACCTGGTGCGCCGCCTTTCCTTATCCGCCGCCCGTGCGGCGTCGTCCGGCAGCATCGAGTTGTCGAAGAACAGAGTGTAGACGATTTTGGACGTAGTCGGCGTCATGGGTCGTGCTTCGAGCGTACCGTGATAAAGGTTGTACGGCGTTCCTTCCTTCGGAGTTTGCGCATAGGTGTAAGAGAGCTCGGTCCGGCCCACGAGCACCTCGGCGCCGACGGTGCGAACAGCGCCGACCTCGCCGTCGGTACCCGATGTGATCTTGCATCCCGCCGGAATCTGCAGCCATTCGCTGACGTCGCAGTACTTGCCGATGCGCTTCCACACCTCCGCCGCCGAACGGTTGACGGTGATTTCCATCGCAATGGACGTGTAGGTGGGCGAGGCAACCACCACCGAGCCTTTTGGCGCGGCCGGCGCAGGCGCCTGCGGGTAGGCAGCGAAGGGGATTCCGGCGACCGCAAGCACGCAGCCTATGGCGATCTTCCCGAACTGATTACGCATGTGATTCCTCCCAGCAATTCAGCCTTAACGAGGTGCAACAAAACCAACGCCGCCACCCTATAGGCGGCACGATAGCGGCACTTCGGCCACTGAAATAATGAGACTTCAGCACCGGGGCAATTCCTTTGGCCACGCCGTTGAGATGGCGCGAGCAACGCTTGCCCCATACCACCCGGTGAGGGAGGCTACACCGTTTGCACACCCGTGCGGAAGGGGGCGCTCCATGATCGGATGGGCGCTCGATGACGGCAGCTTGCCCGTTCCTTCCGTGGCCGGGGCCGGCCGCCATGTCAGCTATCCGGGCTAGGCTGCCGATTGCAGCTTTCGAGGTAGGCCACTCAACTCTGCGACGCGCTCTTGCTTTCGATATTCTGAGAACCACAGTTTGGCACGGGCGCCCGTGCCCGGCGCCTGTGCCACGCTAGGGGTGCGTTGTTTTCCGGTTACTTCGCCGACGCTGGGAAGACCGGGAGCTTGCCGATATCGCGCTCGTCATGCTGGATGACCACCTATGGGGGAATAGGATTTCCATCCGTTGCCGACCGTTATCCCAAACCTTCGCTAGTTGCTGCGGCACAGTCGCTTTTCAACATAATCCATTGTTTTCCGTTTCCCGGCGTTGTACACCAATTTGATTGCCCTGTGCTTACCCGGATCGCCACCGATGAGACACAAGCTGACGCCTGCGTTCGTCGCTAATCCACCCGTGCCATCCAAGGACCGCGCCTTTTATTGGGAGGGCAACTTCGGTCTCATGGTCACTGCGAAGGGGCACAAGTCATTCGTGGTCCAATACCGCGCTCACCGGCAAACCCGGCGGATGTCTTTAAAGTCCGGCCTGAGCCTCCAGGAAGCACGGCGAGAGGCTCGCGCGATTTTGGGCGCCGTTGCCAAGGGTGGCGATCCGCTCGGAGACCAGCGCAAGGCTGCCGGCGCCACGCTTAAGGCTATAGCCGAGGAGTATTTCGAC
>JASHRR010000276.1 GCA_030037185.1 Xanthobacteraceae bacterium
TTTCCCTGGAAATCGACAGTTGACGTGCCCTGGCAGGTCGTACCCGGCCCGGCAGCGCAGTCGTTCTGGCCCTTCAAAGCGACGCCGTAGCATTTTTGCTTGCCTGCGGCTGTCGCCGCGCGTGCTTCTGCTTTCGTCAGCGGCCCGGCGTTCGCCATGGACGCAAGCGCAGTTGCAACGGCGCCGGCGAGAACCGCCGCGCCAACGGTAGACTTCGACATATTCACTCTCCCTGTCGGTTAAGCGTGCGTCGTTCGTTGGTCGCACGAGCAGTAAATCGCGCAGCGGGTGCTTCGCCTCAGGGTCACTGGGCTGCCCTTGCGATTACTTTGGTGCCAAGCGCCTCGTCGCAATCAACC
Organism: Xanthobacteraceae bacterium; assembly: GCA_030037185.1. The sequence goes on from JASHRR010000276.1 coordinate 360, forward strand.
AGGATAATTTTCGGCGCGAACAGCAAACGCCCCAAGCGAGCAGTTGCACACTCATCAACCCCGCGCACCGGATCGCCGAGGGTTGTCGAGACGATCACGTCGACGTGATCGATTTTCAAGACCCGGACGTAACTATCTCCCGCGACCCATCGAATATGCGTTTAAGGCTTCGTGTTACCGGCATAGGCGGCCGGACGATATGCCGTCGCGGAAGATTGTCGAGATGAATTTGAAAAATTGTAAAATTGTCATGGTGATCTTCGTCAAGTACGACCGTCCAGACAGCTATCGGGAGGACCAGGGCTGCAACTGGTGCAGCGGATCGTGACAACGATTCCTGTCGACTTCCCGTTGAAAGATGCCATATTCCGCCTCGATCCGGCCTATTGGCATGGTCGCAGCTGGTCTCGATCCAGCTCGATTATTGACGCGGAAATTGCCAAACGCACGATGACGAAGGCTGTTGCTGACGTTACCACCGCGGGAGCGGACCATCGCCGGTCGGCTCTGATGGCCGCCGCTCAAATGGGCGATAGCGCCGCCTACCAGACGCTACTGCGTGACTGCATACCGGTCATCAAGAGCGTCGCGCGACGGCGCAGGGTGGATGCCGACCGTATCGACGACGTGGTGCAAGACGTGCTGTTAACCGTTCATTGCGCCCGGCATACCTACGACCCTAGCCGATCGTTTACGGCGTGGCTGTCCGTCATCGCCGACCGGCGAGCGATCGATCTTCTCCGGCGCATCCGTCAGCAGGACGTGCGCGAGGTACACGCGCCGCTTGCGTTTGAAAGGCATGCCGATGATGAAGCGGCCGATCCGTCACGGGGGCTCGCCCGTGCCGACGCGACCGGCGTCATCGCCCGCGCGCTCGCCAGCTTGCCGGCGCGCCAACGCGAAGCGGTCCAGCATTTCGTGCTCGAGGAGCGCTCGCTTGCCGACATCTCCGCGCTGACCCGGCGGCCAAGGGGCTCGCTCAGAGTCAATCTGCATCGCGCGCTGAAGGCCCTTCGCAGTAAGTTGGAATTCAGGGAATAATGCCATGAATGGACCCTCGAATGCCGACTCCGCGCACGAGCTTCTAATCCGCGACCTTGCCACCGATCTGACGCCGGTGCGGCGACTGCGGCGACCGAGCGTGCGGGCGTTCTCATGGCTTGCGATCGTGGCAGCGACCGCCGTTATCCTCGCCATGATCGCGGACCTCTCGGCGCTCGGACAGCGTCTCACCGGCGCGCCAGACTTGTGGCTCGCGGTGACCGGCTCAGCATTGACCGCGATCCTAGCCGCCTTTGCGGCGTTCCAACTCAGCCTGCCGGATGCGCGCGGCGCCTGGGCTCTGCTGCCACTGCCGGCGACACTGCTATGGATCGTCGCGAGCGGCTTCGGCTGCCTGCGCGTATGGTTCGTACCCGGGACCCATGCGGCCAATCTGAACGAGGCGCGCGATTGCCTCATCTTCATCGTCGGATTGTCGTTGCCGTTGTCGGCATTGCTCATCATCATGCTGCGGCGTGGCTGCCCGCTGCAGCCGGGATTGACCGCGGCAACGGCAGGGTTCGCGGCAGCTGCCGCGGCAGCGACGCTGCTCAACTTTTTCCACCCCTTCGACGCGGCGGCGACCGACCTCGCAGTGCACGTACTAGCGGTGAGCCTAGTCCTGGCCGGAAATCGTGCACTCGGCGGCCGCCTACTAGCCACAAATTTTCACTGAGCGGCGTAGGGCGGTCCCGGACCTGCCTTCCCGCCGGTGTTCTACGAATTGCCGATCAAGGTTCGCGGACCGCCACCAAGTCCGGCTCTCTGATTGGATTCATCGCATGTCATCTGCATTGGGTCCCACGGTAGCGTCTCACACGGGAGGGGTCCGCGGGTTGTCTCTTTATTATGTGGACCTGATGATCCTACCTGGAGCCGATCGAAGCCGATGCCGCCGTTCTGCTCCGCTGAATACTCCGCTGAATACCCGGCTTCATCAGTGTCAGGGCGGCGGAGGCGCCTACTGAAAGGCTTGCCTCCGTGGTCTTCTCCTCGCGATGCCTCCCTTCCATCCTTCGGGTCCAGCGAGCCCGGTTCCCGGCTCTCGCAGGTAGTATGAACGCGCTACGACTTCCCACTTGCGCATCGGCGGTCGTTATTTTGTTCACTTCCGCCGCTCACGTGATCCCTCCTACGTTTGTGTTCGCCATACACGCGCTGAGCGCCAGCGGGCAAAGCGATTGTGGAAGTGGACGAACAAACGATGCGAGCGATTTCTCTTGTTTCGACTGCGCCGCCTCCGACGCCCTATTGAGGAGAGCTCGACGTCAGTCTGGGTGGTGGTAGATTGACCGCGGATGATGCGTCGAACGATCCCATCTGTCCACGGCGAGTCCGCTTGGGGCGACGCCTCCTTCCTTATCACCATCCGCGTTTCCGACTTACGACATCCCGACGCTGCGCTGCAGATCGCTGATGGCACGGAGAAAGCAGTCCGCCGGCGTCGTCTCCGGATCAATCAGACGGTGCAGGCGGAAGCCGTCCTCCAGCGCCAGCACGACCATGGCGGTCCACGCCGGATTCAGCGAGCCGTTCTTGCCATTGTTCTTCAGCGTGGCCTGAACGATGTCGGCGACCAGCTTGCGCCGCGCGCGCAGGCGCTTGGCCAGCTCCGGCCGGCGCTTCTCGGCGCGAGCCACATATAGGATCATCTCCATATGAAGGAGCGGCGAGCGGCCGAGCGGATCCTGCCGGCTGCGATCCATGACCTTCAATGCCGCAATGAAATCGGCAAGGTCGGTGTGCTGCGCGAGCAAGTCGAGATTGCGCCTTATCGATTGCTCGACATGGTCCTCGAGCATGGCGATGATCAGCTCGTCCTTGCTCCGAAAGTTCGAATAGAACGCCCCGCGCGTGAAGCCCGCCGCGGCCGCAATCGCCTCGATGCTCGCGCCGCCAATGCCTTGTTCCTCGAACACCTGGGCGGCCGCCTCGAACAATTTGTCGCGCGTGTCGTCCCGGGTCGGTCTGGTCCTTACTCTTGACATCCGTGCATCTTAGTTCAGAATGCAACTCGATACAAAAATGTATCGAGTTGCAGATGTTTAAGGATCGCCGCTGCGAGTTTTGGAGGGCGGCGCGTTCGATTCGATACGGCAACCACTCTGAGGTCACCATGAACGAGCATGTCCAGGCTGCGCCAAGCGCACCGCTGTTCAATCCGCTGTCGCCGGATTTCATCCGCGACCCCTATCCCCATTACGACCGGCTGCGTACCACCGATCCGATGCATCAGACGCCCTTCGGCGCCTTCGTCGCCAGTCGTCATGCCGAAGCGAGCTTTGTGCTGCGCGACAAGCGTTTCGGCAAGGACTACGTCGAGCGCACGAAGCGCCGCTACGGCCCGCAGATTATGCAAGAGCCGGTCTTCCGCAGCATGAGCCATTGGATGCTGCAGGCGGACCCGCCCGATCACACCCGCCTGCGCGGCCTCGTGGTGAAGGCTTTCACCGCGCGACGGGTCGAGGACATGCGACCGCTGATTGAGGAGGTCGTCAACTTGACGTTGGATGCGGTGATCGATCGAGGCCACATGGACCTGATCGAGGATTTCGCCTTCCGCCTGCCGGTTACCATCATCTGCGAAATGCTCGGCATCCCCGAGGAGCATCGCGAGATCTTCTATAAGAGCTCGCGCGACGGCGGTCGGCTTTTGGATCCCGTGCCGCTCTCACCTGAGGAAATCAAGCAGGCTAACGCGGCAAACCTGGTGGCGCAGATGTATTTTCAGCAATTGTTCGATTTGCGCCGCCGCAATCCCGGTGACGACCTAACCACCCAGCTGGTGCAGGCCGAGGAAGATGGCAAAAAACTAAACAATGAAGAGCTGACCGCCAACATCATCCTGCTGTTCGGGGCCGGTCACGAGACCACCGTCAACCTGATCGGTAACGGCCTCTTGGCGCTCCATCGCAATCCCGACCAGCTCGCCCTGCTGAAGGCCAACCCGTCGCTCATCACCAATGCGATCGAAGAGTTCCTGCGTTACGATTCCTCGGTCCAGATGACCGGTCGCGTTGCGCTGGAGGACATCGACGATATCGGCGGCAAGAAGATCCCCAAGGGCGAAAGCGTGCTGTGCTTGTTGGGCTCGGCCAACCGCGATCCCGCGGTCTATCCGGACCGGCCCGAGCGCCTCGACATCACCCGCCCGAACGTCAAGCCGTTGTCCTTCGGCGGCGGCATCCATCACTGCCTGGGTGCCCAATTGGCACGCATCGAGGCCGAGACTGCCGTCGCCGCGCTGCTGCGGCGGCTCCCGCACCTGCGGATCGACGACGTCGAAAGCCCCGAATGGCGGCCGACGTTCGTGCTGCGCGGTCTGAGACGGCTACCTGGCAGTTGGTGAAAGGCGAAGTTTCCGCGGCGCGCGAGACGAAAAAAGGTGGCCGACAAGTAAATGTCTTAACTAGGCGCAAACGGAAAAGGTTTTACCGATTCCGCCGACGACAAATCGATCTCTCATCTGCTGCTGGTCATCCCGAAACCTGCGGGCCGTGCGGATGGCCGTCGGCATTCATGCCCGCCCGACCGATACCGAGCAACGTTGGCGATGGCGGCCTACCCTTCAAGCGACATCCGGCCGGCGTCCGTGACGCAGATACGCTCGACCATGACCGCCGCGCCGCCACGCCCACTCGTCATCCGTGAGGTCGCTCGGGTAACTCAGGTGATGACGATTGTATTTCGGTCGGTGCTCAAGCGTCCACATCGGCGACCCTTCCGCGAATCAGGTCACCTCCTCTTGAATCCAAATGGTTCACCAGATTCAAGAAGTTTCAAAACACTTAGCAAGGCAGAACACCACGAAGTCGTTGTCATCGCGGCGCAGAGAGTCCGTGAGCGGTGTCGCCGACCTGGCGGCCTCCGGAACGGCTCTATCCGCCCCCGTTGCCGAGAGCGGCTGTGATGTCAATTCCCAAGCTGCCAATAGCGTCATTGCCCTCCCGTGCGACCGCGCTTGGCGGCTCAGTGTGAGGGGCTTGACGATGGTAGTCGCGCGACTGTCGACTCATCGTCCCGCAAAATTTTTGCGACACCTTTGAACCTGCGAACACCTTTCACGCCCCAATCCGAGGGGTGTAGGAGATCTTAGAGACTGATGTATGCGAAAAACATGTCGGCCGCCGCGGCCGCAGTCTTGTTCTCACTCGTTGCCGTCGATGGCGCCAGTGCCGAGGGCGGCTGTGGGCCGGGTTTTCATCGCAACGAGTTCGGACGGTGCCGTCCGAATGGTCCTGTCGTCGTTGCCCCGGCCGCGCCGGTTGTCGTTGCCCCGGCTGCGCCAGTTGTCGTTGCCCCGGCTGCGCCAGTTGTAGTTGCTCCGGCTGCGCCGGTCGTCGTTGCCCCAGCTCCGGTCGTTTGCGGCGCCGGCTACCGCTGGCATCCGCGCTTCCGTCGATGCGTGGTTCTGTGAAGCGTGCCGAGCCAAATCTGGTAAAATGGAGCACTGCCTTTCGGCGGGCTCTATCCGGTGGCTGATCGCGCTCATGATGCTGTGCTGAATCCGCTGGCAATCGCATTGCCGGCGGCAGTCGGCACGGCGACCAACCACGCCTGAACCCACATTTGGTCCGTAATGCCTTCGACAGCTGCCGTGGTGACACAATCGGGCGTCAGAGCGGCTGTGGGCCATTTCCTGACTCGTGACATCGGCTACGACATGGATTCAGCCTCGAGGGGCATCGCGACCTCTGCTGGGCGCCCTTGCTGGTTGCCGCAATCGGAGCCGGCTGTCGATAGTGCGACCGTGCCGCCAAGGTGGTCCAACAGATATCGCTCCAAGCTATGCCGTTTACCCGCCTCCCTGTTCTGCTCGGCTCATCTAGTTGCGCGGACTTTGTCCAGCGGCAGCGAGTACAAGCGTCTTGGCAAGGCGATCCTTACGGCTCTCGCCTTGCTCGACCCACGGCATCACACCGTTGGAGTCGATGTTGCTGACCTTCGCCACCTACTGGTCCGCGGCCGCCTCGTAGGCAACGCTGAGCGCTGTCTTGTGCTTAGCGCCGGGCAGGGAGCCGACGATGTCGCGCACGATCGACATGCGCCGGCTGAAGGCGCCGATGATTCCGAGGGGACACCAGATGAAAAAGAATAGCACGCACGCCGAGACTTGCCATGTCCAAGAGATGCCCCTCATTATCAGCGCCGAGTAGATGCCGGGGAAAACCTTAACCTCACCGAATGGAACCCGCACCAGCGAATGGCGAGGGCCAAGTTGGCAGGTGATCGCCCCGACGCTCATACCGAACTTTGGTCTCGGGACCGTGACGTCGGAACTTGATGCCTCCTTGCGGCTCCCCGCTCATCAGAACTACAAACTCCGTGTCCTTACCGGTCTCCGAGCTCAACGCCTCGTCGGAGACGATCAGAGAGGATCGAGGCGAGGCTATTCCTGCGATCCGATCCAATGCGTCCCGTGGAATGGTGACCCGGTCGAGCGCCTCCTTCGCCGGGCCCGGGTCAGTCGCCCTCGGCTCGACCTGACCGCGGCGTCCGGGTGGGCCGCGCAGCTCCACCCCGCCAGCATCTGGTTGCCGGCTCCCTAGCGAGACCACGCTCCATCGCATGTCGGCGCCGGTGCGCTCGATGGCGGTGAAGACATGTGTGCCGATCGGACGATCGGCATCCCGGATCGTAACGGGGGTCTCCAGGATAGGCTGGAAGCCCTGCCGGACATAAAGACGCTGCGTCTTGCGGCTAATGAAGACCGATACCGGCTCGAGATCGAGCGCCGCCTGGCGCGCCGCCTCGGCCGCCGCGACACGCGCGTTCTCTGCCACGACAGCGGCCTCGCGCGCAGACGTCAGAGCATCGAATTTCGGTTGCAGTTCGGCCTTCGCGGCTGTCCATTGCGCCTCGAGCTCGGCAGCCGTCGCGGCTGCCTTGGCTTTGGCATCCTCAGCCTGCTCCCTCGCCTCGATCGACTCTGCGGAGGCGGCCGCAGGACGACCGGCGGCGGCCAACTGCGCCGCTGCTCTGAGCTTCAAATTTTCGGCCACATGCATCATCGCCAGCGCGGCCTCTCGGGAGGTTGTCACGGTAGCGAGTCGCGCCTCATCGGCCTTGCTGGCCGCCTCGTTCGCTTCGGCGGCGCGGGCGGCGGCGACAGTGCCGGCAGCCGGCCCCGTCGCAAACGGTACCGGATAAACGATCTCGACGGGCGCTAGGTCGGTAGGCGCCACGATGACCCGCATGCCCAGCTTGGTCACGCCGAACAGGCGCCTGGCGAAGTCGTAGGGCATCCGGACACAGCCATGCGACGCCGCATATCCTGGCAGAGGGCCACCGTGGAGAGCGATGCCCGACCAAGTGACGCGCTGCATGTGCGGCATGTAGGCGTCGTCATACAGGTTCGAGTAATGCTCGGCTTGTTTCTCGATGACGCTGAAAATACCGGCGGGCGTCTCGCGTCCCTTCTGGCCGCTCGACACCGGTGCTCGCATGATCCAGCCCCTGGCGTCGTAGACGGTGATCCGCTGGTTGCGCAGCAAAACAATGGCCATCATCGGCTCAACAGGCTCGCCGGTGATGCGCGACTCAACCGTCGCCGCGCGTTCGTTCCGACCATTTGCCGAGCCCGCCTGATCGCCCGTCGTGATCACCGCAGCCAAGCTGGCAATGGCAAGACGTGCACGCCCTAACCAGGCCTGTTTGAATTTAAGGCTGACGAACTGAGAAGTCATGCACGTCCATCCGGTCGGGCTATGCCATCCCGCACCTGAGGGGGAAAGATAACGCCCTGCGGTCCGGGCTGCCAAGCCCAATTCCCTTGCTATTGCCGGCCGTGCTATTCGTGAGGCGAAAATCCCATGGTGTGCCTTGCTCCGCGCCCCTTCGCGTTGACTGCTCTACGCAAAGTTTTGCGGGAAGAACCGACTTATTCGTCAGAAACTGACGCCCAAGTATTCGTTTTCTTGACTTCCGTGGCCATCCTCGGTGCCCTTGTGGTCGAGGACCTGCGCGCCTAAACAGTCCTCGCTACATTCCGAAGGCAGCGCGGCCTGACCCGAAAGAGAGAATCCAATGTTCGAGTGGTGGAGGGCGTTGTCCCGAAGCGCATTGAGTGCACACAACGGGGTCGCCGCGACCTCTTCACGCCGTGACAGCGACGCGCGTGCGCGCCGGAAGGGCCAGGTGAATGTCGTTTCGCGCAGTCAACTGCAGAATTGTTCCCGTTGGCAATGCGCTTTTGCGTTGCAGCACAAGGATCATCGCTACTACGAAATCGTTGAGGACACTATCCACCCGGAATTCGATTACCACTATTTCGCCATCAGGAACTGTCAGGGTGAAATTCAGGCAATACAGCCATTCTTCCTTCTCGATCAAGATATCCTCGCTGGAATTCATCCGAGTTTCAGGCGTTTGACTGATGCGATCCGGCGTCGATGGCCGCGATTCATGTTCATGAAAACTATGATGATCGGATGCGTCGCGGGTGAAGCACACCTCGACGACGGAGACGATCCAACCCGCGCCGCAACCGCCCAGTCCTTGGCCGGCGCCATCGTGGGGCATGCGCGCGTGCTGGGAGCGCGTCTGATCGTGCTCAAGGAATTTCCAGATCAGTATCGGGAAGCGCTGTCGTGCTTCGTTCGCCGTGGTTTCACCAGGATACCCAGCATGCCGCACACGCGGCTCAACATCGCTTACGCCGACTTCGACGATTACATGCAATCGGCACTCAACAGCGCAACGCGTCGCAAGCTTCGCAAGAAGTTCAAGGCCGCGGAATCTGGCGCGCCGATCGAGTTGAGCGTAATCAACGACGTTACTTCGATTGTTGATGAAATATATCCTCTCTATCTTCAGGTCTATGCACGTTCAAAGCTGCATTTTGAAAAGCTGACGAAGGGGTATTTCTGCGGCCTTGGAACCGCAATGCCGGACAGGGTGCGCTTCTTCGTCTGGCGGCGCCATACGAAGGCAGTGGCTTTCGGCCTATGCATAGTGCATGGCGACACCCTGTTTGCTGAATATCTGGGCCTCGACTACAGTGTTGCGCTTCAGCTCCATCTTTATCATTACGTTTTTCGCGATCTCGTGCATTGGGCCATAGCGAATGGGTGCAGATGGTTCCAGAGCACTGGCCTGAATTACGATCCAAAGCTGCATCTGCGACATCATCTCAAACCCGTGGATCTGTACGTCAGGCATACATCGACCATCGTCAACGTATTCCTGGGCGTGGCGCTGCCGTTGCTTGAGCCAACCCGTCAGGACCCGACGTTGAAGAAATTTCCCAACTATCTCGATCTGTGGGGCTCGGATTCCGCGACCGGGGCATTACGGCGCCGCGCGCGCTCCAAATCCATGACGACCGTTGACCTTCGCAAAGGCTGGGGTACATCTGATAGCAGATGGGGTGAGCATCACGGTCGATAAGATCGGATAGCGCTGGCAGCCGTGACGCTCGTCAGGTTGTCTTTGAGTGCGTGATCTCGTCCGCACACCCCACGCCCGGCTGCCTAATATAACATGGGCTGGCCCGGAGTCACGCGTCCATCCACAAGGAGGGCGCCATGCAGTGCCGCAAGGTCAAATGGCCATCGGCACGTCTCAAGCAAATTTCGGCGTTGGAGCCCAGGAAACTAGGCGCCGGGCACCGCTAAAGCGAGAGTGGCAGGGCGCTGATCGATGCCGACGTGACCGGGGAAGACGCCACTTTCAGGTTCGCGCTCAACCGCGACAGGCTGCGCCGGACGCACCGGCGTAAGGCGCGCTATCTTGTTCCCGCACCAATCTCTGCACCCGAGAGCCGGCCAGCTTTGCCAGTTCTATTCGATCGCCACCACCGCCAACAGGACGACATTCGGCCAGAATACCGGGCCGGGGCGCAAAGCTCGGCGGATGACGCAGCCGCTGGACGGATTGTGCCCGACCACACATCAGGGGGGCATCGGCGATACGACCTCGCAAAGTTCCGCCCGGAATTGTTTCACGCTGCTGAGGCGCCCCATCGGCCTATCGCTTACGCTCGTGTCTCCAGTAACGACCAAAAAGCCGACCTAAAGCGTCAGAAACAGGTGCTTGAACGTTCTGCGCCACCAATGGATGGCAATTCGAAGTAATTTCCGATCTCGGTTCGGGCATGAATTACCGGAAGAAGGGACAAAAGCGCCTGCTTGACGAAATCGTGGATAGCAAAGTCGGTCGGCTGGTCATCACGCACAAGGATCGCCTGCTCCGGTTTGGGGCTGAAGTGCGATTTGCGAAGCACGCAACGTTGGGTTATCCTCAATCGCGGCGAAGATGCCACGTTTGAGCAAGACCTCGCGAAAGACCTCCTTGAGATTATCACTGTATTTAGCGCCCGCCTTTATGGCAGTCGATCGCCTAAGAACGCCAAGCTTATCAAGGCTGTGACCCAAGCGATGCAGGCTCAGACCTCCTGACATAGGGCAATGCGGAAGATGTCCGGTTTCGGTTCAATCTGGCACCCCGACAGGTACCATGGCGGTGCCACGTTCGACCCGAGGGCCGGGGAAAGCAAGCCCAATACGCCGCGGAGGATGCATTGCGAAGTTAACGCGCAGACCGGACCCAGGGAAGATTGTTGCCATCTTGTCAAGGGTCTCGCAGAGGGCCTGGGCGGCGTGCGTGCGATGCGGTGAGCTGAGCGGAGCCAAGGTGATAG
>JASHRR010000277.1 GCA_030037185.1 Xanthobacteraceae bacterium
GGTTTCAAGCTTGGCGATGGCGATGCTGTCGATCGGTTCCGCAAGGGCCTCGTGCAGCCAATAGGCTGCGTCGCACCACGCGCGTTCGAGATTGGGTAAGCGATAGACTCCGGTAGTGAATGACCGAACAACGTTACCAACGGCCGTCACCAGAGGCTTCGTCTTTCGCAAGATGTCGGCGAGCGTGCCGGTACCGATGGCAAGGCCGGGCTCTTTTCGCGTCCAGCTACCGCCGTAATAGCCGTTGGCTTCGGAAATGAGGCGCTTCTCGGCCGATCCCCGACGAGAATCCAGCCGGTTTGTCGCGTCAATCAAGGTCAGAATCGAGCGACAATCAGGGTAAGAAGAGTGTCGGGGGTGATACCGAAGGTTCCTTCCAGGGATAACTTCCTGTGAGTTGGAAGCGTGCGGATATCCCCATCCAAGGCACGGCTTCGGCGTTTACCTTAACCACAAGTTGTAGCACGCCTGGTCTAGCTGTCGGAGTGGTTGGGCGCAGCATCTGATCCTTCCAAACAAATAGAGGGATCAGTCGTTTGCCTGGCCGACATATCACCGACAGCCAGACGAGGTTGTACTTGATTGCTCATCTGACCGATGCCCCGGCCATTGCAGCCGCGAAGGCGGGCTTTTCCACAGCGACCGCATATCTCATCGAAAGCGATCCGCGGTTACCGTCACAGAAGACCAAACCTCGTGGGCGCCGCCGGCCCGACCCGCTTGCCAGCGTGTGGGAGAGCGAGATCGTGCCGATGCTCGAGGCCGCGCCCGGAATCCGGACGGTAGGGCTCTTCGAGGAGATCTGCCGCCGGCACCCCGAGCTGCCGACCGGCGTACGTCGCACTTTGGAGCGCCGCGTCAGGAACTGGCGCGCACTCAACGGCCCCGACCGTGATGTGATATTCCGGCAGGAGCACCCGCCGGGACGGATGGCTCTGTCGGACTTCAGCAGCATGAACGGCCTCGGCGTCACGATCGCGGGCGTGCCGCTCCTGCACCGGATCTATCATTTCCGGCTGGCCTTCTCGGGCTTTGCGCACGCCCATGTCGTGCTTGGCGGCGAGAGCTTTGTGGCCCTCGCCGAAGGCCTTCAGAATGCGCTGTGGGCGCTGGGCGGGGTGCCGATGCAGCACCGCACCGACAGCCTGTCGGCGGCGTTCCGCAATCTCGATCGCGAGACGCAGGTAGACCAGACGCGGCGCTACGAAGAACTGTGCGCGCACTACGGTATGACACCGACGCGCAACAATTTGGGCATCGCTCACGAGAACGGCTCGATCGAGAGCCCGCATGGGCATCTCAAGAATGTGCTTAGCGACGAGCTTTTGCTGCGTGGTTCGTGCGACTTCGACGATCTCGACGCTTACCGCTGCTTCGTCGACGAAGTGATAGGGCGCCGCAATGCCCGCAACCGCAAGCGCATTGAGATTGAGCGCGCAGCCCTCAAGCCGCTGCCCGGGCGGCGAACCACCGACTGCGAAGAGGCGCACGTGTTCGTCACATCAACTGGCGGCTTTCTTCTGCGGCGTGTCTTCTACACCGTGCCCTCCCGGCTGATCGGCCATCAGCTCAATGTTCATCTCTACGACGACCGGCTTGAGTGTTTCCTCGGCTCCTCACAAATCCTCACTTTGCGGCGCGGCCGATCGCCGAAAGACAGCAACAAGCACGGTCATGTCGTGGACTACCGCCACGTCATCCATGCGTTGCGCAGGAAGCCGATGGCGCTTCTCAACCTGGTCTATCGGGATGAGTTGTTTCCGCGCCCTGCGTACAAACGCGCTTTCGAGCAGCTGCTCGCGAATCGTGGCGAGAAACTCGGCTGCCGCATCACGGTTGGCTTGCTGGCGCTCGCCCATGACCGGGCCTGTGACGTCGAACTCGCCGATGCGATCGACGCCGCTCTCGACGCCGGCGAATTACTGGACCTCGATCGACTGCGCGAGCGCTTCACCCCGGATCACCCTGCCATCCCGGAGGTTACCGTGGTGCTGACGCCGCTCTCGGTCTATGACGAGCTCGCCGCCGTCCATGCGTCGGATTCCGTCACCCCGTGTGAGGGAGCGCTGGCATGAAGACGACGAATTCGATCGACGCCGCGCGGCTCGAGCTGCTGCTCACCGAGTTGCGGTTGCCTGCCATCAAGCTCATGTGGAAAAAGCTCGCCGAGCAATCGGACAAGGAAGGCTGGCCCGCAGCGCGATTCCTCGCCGCACTCGCCGAGCATGAGGTGGCGGAGCGTAGCCGCCGTCGCATCGAGCGCCATCTCGCCGAAGCGCGTCTGCCGAGCGGGAAGACACTTGCGTGCTTCGACTTCGCGGCCGTGCCGATGGTCAGCAAGGCGCAGGTGATGGCCCTTGCCGCCGGCGGCAGCTGGCTCGAAAAGGGTAGCAATGTTTTGTTGTTCGGGCCGCCCGGCGCCGGCAAGTCGCATTTGGCGGCAGCCATCGGGCTTTCTCTCGTCGAGAATGGCTGGCGCGTTCTGTTCACGCGTACCGGCGACCTCGTGCAACGCTTGCAGATCGCACGCCGCGAGCTTGGGCTTGAGAGCGCGATCGCCAAACTCGACAAGTATCACTTGGTGATCCTCGACGACATCGCATATGTCAGCAAGGATCAATCGGAGACCAGCGTGCTGTTCGAGTTGATCGGAAGCCGCTACGAACGCGTCTCATTGATGATTACTGCAAATCAACCGTTCGGGGAGTGGAACAAGGTATTCCCCGACCAGCTCATGACAGTGGCGGCCATCGATCGCCTCGTGCATCATGCGATTATCCTGGAGATGAACGTCGAGAGCTATCGCCGCCGTTCCGCCATCAAGCGGAAGCGCGGTCCGGGCCAGGAAAACGCCTGATCGTTGCGAGCGTCGCAGCAACAAATGATAGTCGGCGGCCACAACGATTTTGCAGGCCGCCGCCTGTCCCCCTGGTTCCGCCGCTGTGTTCAGATACGAGATCAGCAGTTCAGATTCTTTCTCTTCTTGCTTCTCTTCGGTTCATTCTTTTGTTCGACCCGCACCGCGAGCATTCTTCCGTCCCGACCACAGCTTTCGCGGCCGCCGCGCGCAGGGGCTGTCAAGGCTGGCGCAGCCACCCGAAGGGCTTGGCCTTGACAGCCCCGCACGGCGGCACCCTCGATGGATCGGGCTGCAGCATAGCCGGCGGAACGCTCTCTTAACTCCTCTTTAA
>JASHRR010000278.1 GCA_030037185.1 Xanthobacteraceae bacterium
AACCAATAAGCAATTGGAAAATGGGACTCATTATCATGCAAAACATCGGGCGTTTATTGATCCTCGCCGCGGGGCTGTTTGTGGCGCAAACCGCGCTTGCCGCAGATCCGATCAAGATCGGCATGGTAGCGCCGCTAACCGGCCCGTTCGCCGAATCCGGGCGCTACGGGACTCAGGGCGGGAAACTCGCGGCCGACGAGATCAACAAGGGCGGCGGCGTCCTCGGCCGGCAACTGGAGCTCGTCATCGAGGATGACCAATCCACCAATCCAGGCATCGTACTGGCGTTCAGCAAGCTCGCCGGCAATGTGGAGATTGCGGCGTTCCTTGGATCGATGAGGTCGACCCAGCTCCATGCCATGGCGCCCGACGTGCTCAAGCTCGGCAAGCCGGTGATGATCGGCGGTACCGATCCGGTGCTCACCCATATTGGCAATCCGTGGTTTTTCCGGTTCCGTCCGAACGACATCTATTCGGCAAGGGTCATCGCCGATTTCGGCGTCAAGGCGCTGGGCAAGCGGAAGTGGGCGATCGTGCATTCAACCGATGCCTTTGGCACCAGCGGCATGAGGTACCTTGCCGAGGCGCTCAAGGGCATGGGCATCGAGCCGGTGCTGATCCAGGGGTATCCGAACAACTCGCAGGATTTCACGGCCGTCGCGCTTGCCGTCAAGCAGTCCGGCGCGGACGTGATGGGCACCTACATGTTTGAGGCGGACCAGGCCCTCTTCGCGAAACAACTCCGCCAATTGGGTGTTTCGCTCACCTGGATCGGCTCGCCGGGGACGGTGAGTACCACGGCGCTCAAGCTCGCCGGGTCGGCACTCTACGGCTCCTACGCGGTGACCGACTTCAACAAGGATTCGAGCGCGGCTGCCAAGGCATTCTCCGCCAAATACGAGCCGGCCTACAAATCAGCGCCCGATTTTTTTGCAGCGTGGACCTATGATGCCGTGCATGTACTCGCCCATGCGATCGGGGAAGCGAAAAGTCTCGAGTCCGAAAAGCTGCGCCAAGTGATACTTGCCGTGAAGGGCTTTGCGGGCGCAGAGGGCACCTACACTTTCGATAAGAACGGCGATGGGCTCCACGGCTATAATATCGTCAGGAACAACAACGGCACCATCGTATTCGACCGGCACATCAATTTCGACGATTGACGTCATTCCGGGGCGTGGGCGGAGCCTGTGAACTCGGAATCCAGATGGCCGTGCCGCGGCTATTGGATTCCGGGTTCTGGCGCTGCAGCCGCCACCGGAATGACTCGATTTCCGGTTGGGTCGCAGACGCATCGGAATCGGACCATCCATGGGCTTCAACCTCCAACTCCTCTTCACCGGGATTGGCATCGGCAGCATCTACGCGCTGGTGGCGCTCGGGTTCTCACTGATCTACCGGGCCACCAACGTAGTCAATTTTGCCCAGGGCGACTTTGCCATGATAGGCGCGTTTGCCATGGTGGTGCTGGCGATCGATCTCGAACTGCCGTACTGGCTGAGTATCCTCATCACCCTCGCGCTGCTGGTGGGCTTCGGGGCGCTGTTCAATCTCGGCGTCTACTATCCGCTTCGCAACCGCAGCTCCCTGCCGGTGATAATCAGCACCATCGGGGCTTCGATTCTGCTGGAGAACGGCGTTCTCGCCGCCTACGGGCCCCGGCCACAGAGTCTCGACAGCATGTTCGCGGTGCCAGGGTTCAGCATCGGGGAGGTGTTCTTCGACAGCCAGTACATCGTGATCCTGTTCGTCACCATCGTGATGGTGGCGCTGCAATACGTGTTCTTCGAGCGCACCCTGCTCGGCAAGAAGATGCAGGCGACCTCCCAGGACAAGGAGATGGCAAGCCTGCTTGGGATCCCGGTCATGCTGATGATCATGGTCACCTTCATGTACAGTGCCATGCTGGGTGGGCTCGCCGGCATCCTGGTTGCCCCGGTGCTGTTCGTCACAGTTGGCATGGGCTCCTCGATCGCCCTAAAGGCCTTTGCGGCGAGCATCATCGGCGGCTTCGGCGACGTCACGGGCGCGATCGTCGGCGGGCTTGCGCTCGGCGTCATCGAGACCTTCGGGGCCGCCTATGTCTCGGTGCCTTACAAGGACGCGTTCGCGTTCTTGGTGCTGTTCGTTTTCCTGCTGGTGCGCCCGCAAGGCATTTTTGGCGAGCGCATCTCGGAGAAGGCATGACCATCTCCGCGCTGTCCGGGAAGACCGCGCGCCGTGCGCCGAGCGGCTCTGGGGCGTTGGCGCTTTACGCGGCGGCGGCCGTCGCCGTCATCGCGATCGCTTTCACGATTCCGCTTTCCGCCTATGCGCTCAATCTGCTGATGCAGGCCACCACCTACGCCATCGCGGTGCTGGGCCTTACCGTCGTGCTCGGCTACACCGGGCAGATCAACCTCGCGCAGGCGGCGTTCTTCGGGCTCGGCGCCTACAGCGTCGCGCTCGGCACTACCGCCTTTGCGCTGCCGTTCTGGGTTGCGCTCGGTATCGGGGTCGTCATTGCCGCGGTCGCCGGCGCGGTGCTGGGCCTCACCTCGCTGCGCCTCGGCGGCCACTACCTCGCGATGGTGACGATCAGCTTCCAGACGATTCTGACACTGGTGCTGACCAACTGGGTCAGGTTCACCCGCGGGCCCGACGGCGTGCCCAACATCAGGCGGCCGATACTGTTCGCGGACAGCGGAGCCTATCTCGGCCTATGCGTCGTGGCGCTGTTCGTGGTGGCGTGGTTCGTCTGGCGCCTCAAGAAGACCAGGCTCGGGCGAGCCATGCAGGCGGTGCGCGACAACGAGCTCGCCGCCAACGTGGTCGGAGTGGATGCCTACGCCACCAAGGTCGCGGCTTTCACGCTGTCGGCCCTGCTGGGTGGCTTCGGCGGCGCGCTGTTTGCGGGCGGGTTTGCGTACGTGAGCCCGGACCAGTTCAGCTTTGCCGAATCCGTGGTGTTCCTCACCATGGTGCTGCTTGGCGGCGCCGCCGCGCCGACTGGCGCCGTGCTCGGCACCGGGCTGCTGATCCTGCTGCCCGAGTGGCTGCGCTTCCTCAAGGTTATCTATCTCGCGGTCTATGGCGCGGCCGTGATCCTGATCATGGTGTTCATGCCGGAGGGCATCTGGGGCTTCGCGGTCGCGTCGTGGCGCAAGCTGCGGCCCGAGCGACCGTTCGATCCGGGCCTCATCGCGCCGCTAGCGCTAACGTGCGAGATCGCGAAAGAGGACGGCTCCGTCATCCTCGAGGTGCGCGGCCTGTCGAAGCACTTCGGCGGCCTCAAGGCGGTCGACGAGGTTGACCTCACCGTCCGACGCAACACCGTGCATGCCCTGATCGGCCCCAACGGCTCGGGCAAGACGACCCTCCTCAATATGCTCAACGGCATCGTGCAGCCGACCGGAGGCTCCATCCGGCTCGACGCCGCCGACCTGACGGCGCTGCCGCCCCACCGGCGCGCCGGCCATGG
>JASHRR010000279.1 GCA_030037185.1 Xanthobacteraceae bacterium
GTACAGCCAAGGAATCACAGCTAATTCTCCAGTCAAGAGCACCGCAACCCGCCCGTCTCAAAATACCGCAAACCCCACCCGCTCGAGTGTGATTTAGTCAAATTAGGGAAACAGTGCGACCTGCTCGAGTCCCATGATCTCGGGAAAGCCGAGCACGAGGTTCATGTTCTGGATTGCCTGCCCGGAAGCGCCCTTGACGAGGTTGTCGAGCGCCGAGCCGATGATGGCGCGGCCCGCGATGCGGTCGGCGGCAACGCCGATGAAAGTCATGTTGGAGCCGCGCACGTGGCGGGTCTGCGGCATCTCGCCGAACGGCAGGACATGGACGAACGGCTCGTCGCGATAGGTCCGCGACAGGATTTCATGCAGGTCCGGCGGCGACTTATCCGCATCGCCGCGGACGTAAATGGTGGACAGGATGCCGCGATTCATCGGCACCAGATGCGGCGTGAAAGTGACGGTCACGGCGCGTCCGGCGGCCAGAGAAAATTCCTGATCGAGCTCGGCCATGTGGCGATGATGTCCGAGCCCGTAGGCGTGAAACCCCTCCGAAACTTCGGAGAACAGCATGTTCTCCTTGGCCGCCCTGCCCGCCCCGGTCACGCCCGACTTGGCGTCGATCACGATCTCGTCCGGATCGATGGCGCGCTCCTTGATGAGGGGTACCAGCGGCAGCTGCGCACAGGTCGTGTAGCAGCCTGGATTGGCGATGAGGCGGCTCGTGCGGATGCGTTCGCGGTGGACTTCGACGAGACCGTACACCGCCTCCTTCTGCAATTCCGGCGCCTGGTGCTCATGGCCGTACCAACGCGCGTAGAGATCGGGATCGGCAAGGCGGAAGTCGGCCGAGAGATCAACCACCTTGGTGCGCGGCGCCCTGGCGATCAGATCCTTGACGACCTTCTGCGTCGTGGCGTGGGGCAGCGCGCAGAGCACGAGATCAAGGCCGAGCGCCGCCCAATCCAGGCCGTCGATCGCGATGAGCTTGGGTAGGGCAAACGGCGAGAACTGCGGGAACACATCCCGCATCTCGTGGCCCGCCCTGCGGTCGGCAGTCAGCAGCGCGATCTCGGCCTGCGGATGGCGCAACAGCAGGCGCACGCTTTCCGACCCGGTATAGCCCGAGGCGCCGAGTACGCCGACCTTTGCAATTTTTGGCATCATCAATCCTTTCCGCACACAGCGCGCCGGAATTGCAGAGCCGCGGAGGATTTGCTCAGCCAGGCGCCGCGGCGATAAAATCCGCGGGCCTTGGACGATCAGGCGCGATCGGCGGCCGCGGAGCGGCCGCGGCGGCGGTCAGACATGCGCGCGACGATCATCATGGGCGGCGCATATAAGGGGCCTGCGGATTTTCGTCAACTCCGACAATCCGCCCTCCTGTTTGGACGAACGGATGGCGGCGGGCGCCTCCCTGTTCCATCGGACCCAGCGGGTTGGGCAGATGTCGAGGCGCGTTTCGATTGTACAGCATGGGCGGTCCGGCAATCTTGTCCGGCTGTGGTATTGCGATCCCGGTCCCCGGGAGTTCGGGCTGCCGAGCCGTCGGTCTGGCCGTGGCAGTGCGCCATGCGGCTGCAAGGCGTCACCCGCCGCCCGCGCTAACGGACTGGCGGATCACGCATTAACGACCCTGCGCGGCCTACAGCACCGGGCTCCACGGCACCGGGATTTCGCGATACCCGCTCGCCGTCTTTTCGACATGACCAACCGACGGGAACGGATAATGGAAGCCCTGCACCAGCATCTTGTCGGCCGCCAGCATGTCATAGACCTTACGGCGGGTGGCCTCGGCCGCGATCGGCTCGTGGTCGTAGAAGGCATGCCAGCCCGGATGCCGGGCGAACAGGAACGGCGCGTGGGTGACGTCAGCCTGGACGTACACCGTAGACGAGCCCGACGTGACGACGTGAGACGTATGGCCGGGCGTGTGGCCGGGCGTGCCGACCGCGTGAACGCCGGGGATCACGTCCTTATCCCATTCATAGGTCCGCAGGCGCTTCACGACCTCGGGATTCGTCATTACCCGGTAGACGTTCTTGAAATTATCGGCGATGCGCTGCGTCGAAGAACGGCTCTCCTCGCCGGCATCGGTCCAGTATTTGTGCTCGAGCGCCGGCACGAGGATTTCGGCATTCGGGAAGGCGATTGAGTTGTCGGCCCGCAACAGGCCATTGATATGGTCGCCGTGATAGTGGGAAATGATGATGGTGTCGACCGACTTGGGGTCGATCCCGGCTGCCGCCATATTGGTGAGAAGCTGGCCGGCGACGCCGTTGGTTGCGATGTAGTTCGCCTCGCCGGTCCCCATGTCGATCAGCACGAGCCGGGTGCCGGTATTGAGCACGATCGGATTGTACGGACCGATGAATACGCCCGGCTCCATGTAGGCTTCGCGCAGCGCGGCGTTGACCTCTTCCGGCTTGACGTTGAGCACAAAGGCCTCGGTGACCGGCACCCGGGCAATGCCGTCGCTCAGAACGGTAACCTCGATGTCGCCGACCCGGTAGCGATAGAAGCTCGCCGCCTGTTTGCCGGGTGGATGGGTGGCGGCGCCTACCGATTGCGCGCTCCACAAGGCGAAGCTCGGCAGCGCACTCGCCGATGCGGCGCCGGCAAGCACGGTGCGGCGTGACAGAATGGTCATGGGTTCCTCCCGGGTTGCAAGTCCCCTCCCCCACAAGCCGGCCAATCGCGTTTGGTGCCGTGCCTCTCCCCGCTGGCGGGAGGAGGTCGGAATCTGCGCGCTCGCCGCGCAAATTCCGGGTGAGGGGTATCGCCGCCAGTCCGAGCCTTGAGGACCCTCTCCCCGCAAG
>JASHRR010000280.1 GCA_030037185.1 Xanthobacteraceae bacterium
GTAGCGGAGGAGGGATTTGAACCCCCGACACACGGATTATGATTCCGCCGCTCTGACCAACTGAGCTACTCCGCCGTTCAGGTGCCTCATAGGCCGATCGCCACTATCGCTGCGCGCCAATTGCGCTTCTTGGGTCGGGCCGTGGCCGGATATAAGGAGCG
Organism: Xanthobacteraceae bacterium; assembly: GCA_030037185.1. The sequence continues at coordinate 162 of JASHRR010000280.1, forward strand.
TGCCGAAAAAGTGTCAAGCGGTGTATTTTCGGGCCGGCAAACCGCCCGGCTTGAAAGGTGCACCGTAGGCTGGTCCGAACCGCAATCGCGTGCTGTCCGGGTTGCGGAGCAACGTCTGCGCGACAGCGAAATCACGTTTCGTCAGCTCGTCGAGACTTCGCCGTTTGGGGTCTACGTGGTGGACGCCGATTTTCGCATCGTACAGGTGAGCGCAGGTGCGAGAAAGAGATTCGAGATGAGAGCGAGCCGGCCTTCCGGGCCATGTTCGATTCTCAGCAGCGTCGGGAAGATTGAGGTCGAGCCGGAAGGCACCCGTTTCCTTCGCGCCAACGCCGCGATGTGCAGGTTCCTGGGCTACAGCGAGGAAGAATTGCTCTCCCGACGGCACTTGACGTCACGCATCCGGACGATCGCCACCACAGCCGGGAGTTGGGGTGAAGCCTGGTTGCCGGAAAGTCAGACGTTTTCGACGTGGAAAAGCGCTACATCCGTAAGGACGGAAAGGTCATCTAGGCACGAACGACGGTAAACGTCATCCGCGACGGGTCCGGCCGCCCATTGCGCGCCATAGCCGTGATCCAGGATATCAACGCACGAAAGCAGGCTGAGCAGGGCGAGCAAAGATCGGATGCAGTTTGCCCTCAACGCGGCTTAGCTCGGGTGGTGGCAGTACGATCCCCTGCGTCGCGTGGCCTCGGGAGATGCCCGCTGCCAGCACATTCTCAATTACGCACGAGCTTCCTATCGAAGAGATCATGACGCGGGTGCATCCGGACGACAGCGAACGGTTTCGGGCGGCCATGGAGGCATCACTCGATCCCGTCAACCCGGGACGTGTCGCGGTCTCGAGTTCAGGCTCCGGCCGCGAGGCGGCGAAATCCGCTGGGTGGAGGCGCATGGGATTGCTTTTTTCGAGGGCGCGGGACATCAGCGCCGGGCCGTGAGCGTAGTCGGCGCCGTCACCGACATCACAGAACGCAAAGGGCGCGAGGAAGAACGAAGGGAGCGCGAGAAAAAGGTGCAGCTTCCTCATGCGCGAAGTCAATCATCGCTCCAAGAATATTCTCAGCGTCGTGTACGCGATCGCCCGCCAGACCGAAAAACCCCGAAGATTTCATCGAGCGCTTCTCCGAGCCTATCCGGGCGCTTTCAGCCAATCAGGACCTGCTCGTGCGAAACGAGTGGAATGGCGTTGAGACGGAGGATCTGGTTTGCGCCCAGCTCGCGCCTTTCGTCGATCTCATTGGTTCTCGTATCGCTGTGCACGGCCCCAAACTGGGCCTGAAAGCAGCTTGCGCACCAGCGATTGGGCTGGCGCTCCACGAGCTTGCCACCAACGCCGGCAGATACGGCGCGCTTTCGACGCATCAAGGTCGTGTCGATATCTGCTGGCGTACGGACGGCCACACCCTCGCGATGAGCTGGACTGAGTGCGATGGACCGCCCGTGTCTACGCCAAACCAACGCGGGTTCGGCTCCATCGTTATTGAAACGATGGCGCAATACAGCTTAGATGGCACCCTCGACCTCGATGATCTTCCTTCTGGCCTGATTTGGCGTTTGAACTGCCCCGTAGCGAATGCGCTGCAGGTGCGGGAACGTCAATCAAATCTCGGGGGAACAGGAAAATCGAACTGACGCGCGACCAGCAAGGTCAGGGGCGCACCTTGACGGGCTATTCCTCGCGCGGCGGTCGCCGGCGCCGGCAGGCGCGTTGGTGCGACGAGCCGGGAACCTCCTTGGTAAGTCGAATCTGCGCCCCTTCGATGTGACTGTAGCGGGTTCTAGTTTCTGCTATCTGCAAGGCCCCGGGCGGCGCACCAACCTTGCTAGATGTGAAGGTCGCCGGCTACGCTGGCGCATTCCGGTGCAATGAAGCGAGACCGCGTATTTATGACATGAAACATCGACTGCTCTCACTCGCCGCGATTTTAGGACTGATCGTCCACGGTACTGCGTTCGCGCAGGACCACACGATCGTTGTCGCGTCCACTACGTCGACGGAACAATCGGGCCTCTTTGGATTCCTGCTGCCGCGCTTTTCCCGCAAGACCGGAATTCAGGTCAGGGTTGTAGCGGTCGGCACCGGACAGGCACTCGATATCGGTCGACGCGGTGATGCCGACGTGGTGTTCGTCCACGACAGGCCGGCAGAAGAAAAATTCATGGCCGGCGGCTTCGGCGTTAGGCGTTTTGACGTGATGTACAACGATTTCATCGTTGTTGGACCGCTAGCCGATCCCGCGCATATCGCCGCCGGCAACGACGTTATCGATGCCTTCCGCAAGATCGCGGCGACCAAGGCTCCGTTTATCTCGCGGGGCGACCGTTCGGGGACGAACGAGGCCGAGCTTCGCTATTGGATGGACGCCGGCATCGTCGTCAACGCCGCCCAGGACCGATGGTATCATGAAATCGGTCAGGGCATGGGACCGGCCCTCAACGTGGCAGCCTCCACCAACGCCTACCTCCTCGCGGACCGCGGCACTTGGCTGTCCTTCCGCAACCGCGGGATGCTTGTGATCCTGGTTGAGGGTGATCGCAGATTGTTCAACCAGTACGGTGTCATGCTCGTCAATCCCGCAAAGAACCCGAATGTCAAAGTCGCCGACGGGCAGGCCTTTGTCGA
>JASHRR010000281.1 GCA_030037185.1 Xanthobacteraceae bacterium
GTTTCGTGTTGCCACTCACGCGCAAGGCTGGCTTCCGGCTGGCTGGCTGGCCTTTACCGGGAGGGAGTCGAACCCTCTGGATCACTGCGAAAGGTTTCAGATCATACGGTCATCCTCCTCTCCTGTTCTCCTGACGCTACTCAAGTTGATCTGGTACGCCGTGGCCGGGCTTTTCCGGTCGCATGCAGCATTGCAAACCGATTTGCGCGCGACCCCAATTATCAAGGCAAGGGATTGGAGCTGGAATTAACCGTCGAAGATGAAGGCGTCTTCACGATGCCCTGGTCAGCGAGCATGATTTATTGGCCTCCGTTGATGCCGATGGGACAGTGGCCGGAAATGGTCTGTGCTGAAAACGCCAACGGCTACGATGGGCGCAATCTCGAAAAGAAAGCCCCGATGCCGGTAGCGGATAAGCCCGACTTTTGAGGATCACGGTTCATATTCTTTCTTCGGCAACGCCTGCCCAATGCGCCAGCCCTCCCATTTACGCTGCCGTTCCGCGTCGGCTTCGGTGATCGTCTCGATAGAACCTCGAACCGACGCCATCGAAGGTCCGCCGCGGTGTGGCATAGACGAAATCGAATGCTGCGCTCTGCAGCTTGCCGCCGGTAGCCGGGGCAATGCCGCTGGGCAACCTCTTCGAGCTGATCTGTGATCGTCCTCAATGCCGTTGCGGTCATAAGTGGTTATATTTTTTACTTGTCCCATGTCGTGCCTTAGCTTAGCCAAGCTAATAGGATAACAATCATGACCAGAAAGCGATTGTTCAGTGCCGTAGGCTTTTCCTTGGCTTTGACGCTTGCTGCGTCTCCTGCCTTAGCCAGAAGCTCTTACTGGTACACTAATCGTTCCTGCCAATTTTACCCTGGCGGGGGACATAGGACACTGGCAGAGACCGAAGCATGCCAGAAAAAACGGGCCATCGCAGGCGAAACGCTACGGTATTGCAGAGACCAGCAGCGCCGCGTGGGTCGGGATTTGTGTGGCCCGAATCAAGACGCCGTATGGACGGTCAAACGTTAGGTAGCCGGGGAATCAGGGCGGAGGTATTGCCTCTCTCTAGCTTCGGCAGCTCCCGCTGCGCCGGCCACCGCAGACGGCGCAGGAGGGCGGATCTTGCGTTGGCCGTTGCAGTCGTCTGCGTCCTGTCAATCGTACCGCGCGGGTCCGATCGTGATGTGATGGCCGTCACAACTTTGTGATTCCACCTCGATATGTGCGGCGCGCGACGTGAATGTAGGTCATCTTTTCTAATTGATTGTGGCTCGATCGAAGTCCGATACAGTTTATATTCAATCGCGTATCATACAATGATCATTGCAAAAACGGCTTATCATGCCGTTTGATCAATTCGAACAAACGCTACCGCGGCAGCGGTTAAATTGCCATCATTGTGCCATCGACATGTCGGTCTCATGAATAGACCATTCTACCACGCTTAACCGCGCCATTGGCATCGTCTCCCGCGTGGGGTGAATGAGAACCCCACTCACAGAAGGAGAAAAGACCAATGTTCACCCGCTCCAAGAAGCCCAGCTTTGCGGTCATCATCACGTCGCTTGGCTTTGTAGCCTGCACCAGCCAACTGGCCTCGGCTGGGTGGGTGGAGAACCATCCGCGCCGGGCCGAGGTGAATGCTCGCCTTGAAGTCCAGAATTGGAGAATCAATCAGGCACTCGGCCACGGCAAGATTACTCCTTTCCAGGCCGGCGTACTGCACGCGCAAGACCAGTTTATCCGCAAGGAAGAGCGTTTCGAAGCCAGCGAGAACGGCGGTTACATCACGCCCGCCGAGCAGAGGTCGCTCAATCAGCAGGAGAACAAGGTCAGTGGAAAGATCTGACCGCCTGCTCCGCAAGGCATGCAACGTCTCATTATCATATTCCTATTAACGTTCCCTCATCCCGAAACTGGGAGAAACGACCATGAAGAAGCTCATTGAGACCGCCTTGATTGCAAGCGCCGGCTTAGCCCTCGTGTCGTCCGCGCAGGCGATGCCAGTCGCTCCACTTGAGCAACCCGAGGTTGGCGCCGTCATTCAAGTCTTTGGCGGCTGCGGTTGGGACGGTCATCGGGGGCCTTTTGGCGGGTGCCGTCCGCTCTACAACTGCCCGCCGGGGTGGCATACCGGACCGTGGGGCCGCGTTTGCAGACCGAATTGGTAGACACACATATTGCACCGCGCCGCTACACCCAAGCAAAATCCCGGCGCCTCCACTGCGTGCCGGGGCCGTGAGCGCGCCGACACGATCTTGTTCGGCCGCGCGTTTTTTAGTTCACCGCGAAGGCCCCCTCAAAATCCCTGGGGCTGTGATTTATGACACTCGATTCACTGAACATAAGCTACGGCTTGTGCGACCGAGAAGTAAATCCCAAGGCGAGACCGGGTTGTTGCACCCGACTTATCTAATTGGTGAATGAACGCCCCGCTCACCAAACCGAATAGGAGATAACCATGGCCATGGTAACGACGAAAAAACTTGTTGGCGCTTGTGCGATAGCATTTATAGCGTTGGCCGCTGCAACAGTTGCGGCGAGCGCCGATATCGGCCGCGACGATGCTGCACCAAAGGTTGGAAGTATCGGGACGATGGTTGCGCTCAATCCGCAGCCCCTTCCGCCGAGGTGTCTGCCGCCGGGCTGCAAGGGCGGCGGTAGCAGCGGGCCCGCGAAGTTCCGGTCGCTGAGCCGTAGGGCTTAGTCTCAAAGCTTATCTTCAACCTGAGGAGGAAAATCAGATGAATGCGTTTGCATCTTTCGGATTAGCTTTTAGTCTCCTTTGATGGCGTCGGTTGCGTCGTTCGGCCAGCAGGCAGGCTACGCGATGGTCTGCCGCGGCGGTGGCGCGATGAAGGCGGAGATCTTCCGCGGCACTATCATCGTTCGTTTCGAACCGACAGATGTAGGGGCCGGGGTGGCACCCCCGGCTCCTGGTCAGTGTGGATGGCTTGATCGCGGCTATCGTCCCGGTGAACCCGCTTTACTGCAATACTCGGGTAATCCAAACGGCGTCCGCTACCTGGCCAACGGCGTGTTCGGCGGCGGCCATTTCTACGTTCACGTTCAAAAAGACGGGGATTCGATGATGGTTGACCGGATAGGCCCGTGAGGACTCGCCCGGTCATAACTCCGACTTCAGGCGATACGTCTTCGTGACCGTGTTATCTGTGATCTGTGAACGAGCCCATACTTCCTGGATCAATCCCGCTGGTATTTATTTTTTAGCGTGCATGAGCGACATTTGGGAGGACGGACATGAAATCATCTTCGTCGTGTCGCGGAATCGGCAGCAAACCTTTCGGCGTCCTGGTCGCGGCAGGCCTCGTTTCCGGGTTGTTGTGCAACACGGCGTCTGCCCAGCACCCCACAGCGCCGGCTGCCACGGCTCCCTCGTCCCCTTCAGCCGTCGAGCCGCACTTGCTGGGCCCGGAGGAACGGCTGAAGCGGGAGGAATGGCAAAAGTCTATATTGCGGATTCCGCAGCCGAAGAAGGGATGCTTCAAGTCCTCCTACCCAAGCCTAGAATGGCATGAAGTGCCGTGCGGGCCGCCGCCGCGATTCCGCTATCAGGGGCGGGCTCCAACACATACGGCGGCGTGAGCATCACCTTGCGCGCATGATGCTCCGGTCGTGTACTCATGAAGAATTGGCAGCAGCACCCTTCGACCCGGTCGATGACCTGCCGGCAAAGCAATGCCTCGAAGCCCGCCTTGCC
>JASHRR010000282.1 GCA_030037185.1 Xanthobacteraceae bacterium
GATACCAGAGGGATCGATTGCGTCTTTTCGACCCGCGAGCAATGCGCATTTGATGGCAGGAACCGCGGATTTGGCGGCCAGTGCATCCGCAATCCCGGCTACGATCCCAGAAAAGGTCAAGTGGTTGAAGAACCGATACCGGGACAGAAGTCGCGCAGCCGCTGATGTCGGCGATGTTCGCACGTTGTCACTCCTGCGCCGGCACACACTCGCAGGGTCAGACCTCAAGGTGCGCGAAAAGGAGGCGGGCGATCGCGCTCAATCCATCAAGCTCGGCGGGAGGCCCGCCGGGCCCTCGGACTCGCGCAGCCCATCACCGCGAGTCACCGGTGCGGGACCGACTGCCCACCCGCGGGGCTGATGCCGCGCCATCAAGCCATTACAACGGAATAAGCCCGATCGCCTTCTTCAGGTTGTCATACGGCTTCGGTCCGAAGCCGTGGGCGGGTGCGATCGTCTTCACGTCGAGGTTGTTCATCGTGATGACGCGGTAAAGATCGATCATCTGCTCGGGCGTGCGCGCCGGGTCCCGCGGGTCGTCGCCAGCCGGCGGATTGTACCCGTCGCCCCAAAACAAGAGCTTCTGCGCCGGCAGATAGACCAGAAGGTTCGCCACGTTATGGCTGGTGCCCTTCATGTGATAAAGCTCGATCGTTCGCGTTCCATCGGTCAGCACTTTCTTGTCGCTGACAGTCTCGAAGGTCGCGGGCCTGGGTGATTGCGAGAGGAGATCGGGTGCGATGGTGCGCGGCCTCGCCCAGGCTTTTTCGAAGAACGGCTTGTTGAGCTCGTGCGTGATCACCGTCGCACCCTGCGCCACATAGGTGCGAAGCCCGCCTGCGTGGTCGTAGTGGGCGTGCGTGTTGATGACATAGCGGATCGGCTTGTTCGGGATGACCTTCTTGATTTCCTCGATCGCCTTAAGCGAGCGCGCCTCGCTGCCGATGCCTTCGACGACGACGACATAATCGTTGAACTCGACCGCCCAGTTGCGGGCGTTTGGCGTGCTGAGGTACCACACACCATCGGCAAGCTTGTCTACTGCGACCCGGAGCGGCTGAGCCGTAGCCTGCTGGACATTTGCGGGCACCGCGATCGACACCGGCGCGTTGGGTTTGACGTCGTTGACCGTGATGTCCAAAGTCGGGAAGCCGTCCTCGGTCTGTACGATGTGCCGCGGAAATTTGATGCCGCCGAAGTCGGCATAGTCCGAATAGACGATCTCGATCGGATAGTCACCAACCACTTCATTGGTTGACAGATAGGTCAACTTTTCGACCAGGTTCTGCGCGTTCAGCGTCGCCTTGAACTCCCGGCCCTCGAGTGTGAACGTGGCAGTGTTGCCCTCGAGGCGGGCCGCATTGGCCATTGCGGCTTTGATCACGCCGTGCGGCGTGGCCCACAATTGGCGCAGGCGGTCGGCGGCGGCGGCAGGGTTCGGGGTCGCCTGGGTGCCCGCCTCCTGCCAGGCGAAGTTTCCGCTGACAACCGAGACCGTGCGCTGATCCGCCCCGACCGCCTGGGCGCCGCCGCCGCGCGGAGGGTGTTCGCCCTGAGAGCGCACCTGAACGAGGCGCATCGCGGGTGTCTGGTAGTCGATCGCAGCGCTGTAGGTGCGCTGAACGAAGCGCGGCCAGCGCTCGCCGGGCTCGTAGGCCTGCCCGAAGCTAAACACGTAGCCGCTGCCGGTGAACTCGATCGCCTTCAGGCTCGCGGCTCCCATCGCTTCGGCAGCCGCCGCGATGCCGGTACGCTGCTGCGCGTGGCCGGGCGCCGGCAGCACGAGGGCCAAACCGGCGACCAGTGTCCAGTACGTCCGCATTATCGGTTCCTCCCAAAAGAACGGTCCGTGATCGCTGCTCATGCATCACGCAACGCGCCGCCTGCTTGCTGCTGCCGCAAGCCAAAAACGCACGCCAGCCTATTGCACCAGCTTGGGCTTTTCCAGCCTCACCGGTTGGACCTTCGAAATGCCTCGGTGGCTCGACCGCCAAGCCATTTCGCAAGCCGGGTCAAAGCTGCGCCGAAGCGAGGCTGCCCGCCCAGCCACCTTTTCGCTTGCGACCATTTCGCGAGCGCTGCCGTGAGAACAGCACGGCGCGCAATGGCTAGCGCGGCGGCTTGCGAAGGCAGTTCACGACGCCATCCGGGCAAAATCCCACCGCGCCTGTGCGGTTCGGTCAGGCCCCAGAATTTTGCAATGTGATACGTTGATGAGATGCCGACGTCGATGAAGAAGGGGCCCGCAACGCCGCAGTGGTTTTCGCCGCTGCCCGTCGCCAGCGGCACGCCATGCGCCATGCCGCGAATGGTGTACCACTCGATAACATCATTGCCCATGCGATTTCGCCACACGCGGCGCGGATATCCCTCGATAATTTCTTCGAGCGCCGGTTCGTAATCCAGGCCATGCACGTTGATCCATTGCTGCACGATCTGATCAGCATTTTCCGGCCTGACCACCGCATCGGCGCCGCCGTGCCATACCGAAACGCGCGGCCACCGGCCACGATGTCGCGATGCGGCGCGAACCAGGTCTCCCCAGTCGGCTGAAGAACGCGCCCGGACGCGAACCATGCTCTCCAATGCCTCGGTGAGGTTGGCTGCCGTGCCAAACGGCAGGGCCGCAATTGTTGCGCCGGCCGCAAACAGCTCGGGGTAGGTGGCGAGCATGACGCAAGCCATTGCGCCGCCTGCCGAGAGACCGGTGATGAACACGCGCCGGCGGTCGATTCGATGTGCAATGATCATCGTGTCGATCATCTGGCAGATCGATAGCGCTTCGCCTTTCCCCCGTTCGCTGTCGCCTTCAAGAAACCAGTTGAAGCCGTTGTTCGGATTGTTGGAGAACTGCTGCTGCGGCAGCAGCAGGGCGAAGCCGTAGCGATCGGCCAGTGTCGACCAGCCCGCACCCAAATCGTAGCTCGCCGCGGTTTGCGAGGAGCCGTGCAGCACCACCACGAGGGCGGATTTCGCCGCCGCCGGGACGTATTTGAACATGCGCAGGGCGCCGGGATTGGATCCGAATTCGTCAACTTCGGTGAGATGGTTCAACTTTGGCCCCAGGCCCGGATTCGGCCAGGGAATGGGCTGCCACGCATATGCACCCGTTTTCCAACGGTGACGATGCTGTGTAAGGAAAGGAATCATGGCGGCGATCGACGGTATGGCTTGGTTCCTTTTCGGGTGGCACAACGTTTGCCGCCGCAATGTGGCGATTCACATTGGGAGGTACAATCCCTCAACTGCGTTCGCGGTTTCATGAGGAGCGAGCGGAAACGTCGGCGAGCAAATGCCCATGGGTAATTCAACCGTCACCACCACCCGAAAAAATGATGCACCGGCCCCGGCCCATTCCCGATCGACAGCCGGTCAGCCGCACCAATTGCCGAGTTGAGGTACTCCTTGGCGTCGCGCACCGCCTCAGTGAGCCCGCGCCCCCGCGCGAGCCCGGCCGCGATCGCCGCCGAGAGCGTGCAGCCGGTACCATGGGTGTTGCGGGTCGCCACCCGCGCGCCGATGACGCGGATCGAGGCCGCGGCGGTGACCAGCAGGTCGGTGCTTTCCGCGCCGCCGGCGTGGCCGCCCTTCATCAGCACCGCATTGGCGCCGAGTGCGATGAGGCGACCGGCCTGGGCAAGCATCTCGTTCTCATCAGCCGCCTCCCGAGCCTCGAGCAGTGCCGCCGCTTCAGGCAGATTCGGGGTGATCACCCGAGCCCGGGGTAGAAGCGCTGTGCGCAAGGTCTCGATCGCATCTGCCGCAAGCAGGCGGCGGCCGCAAGTTGCCGCCATTACAGGATCAAGGACCACGTTCGTTTGATTGTGGCGCTCAAGGCCGGCCGCTACCGCCATGATGGCGGCGGCATTGCCGAGCATGCCGATCTTGACCGCACCTACGGCAAGGTCTGAGAACACCGCGTCCATCTGGGCCGCGACAAATGTCGACGGCA
>JASHRR010000283.1 GCA_030037185.1 Xanthobacteraceae bacterium
CCGAGCCGAAGTAGTTCTTGAGGAAGTCTTCGCGCGAGACACCGTGGCTTTCGGCAAGCCGCATCATGCGGCCCTCATAGCCGACCAGCCGCTTGTTGATGTCATAAAGCTGCTCGACGAGCGAATCGATCCGCGCCTGATTGAGCCGCAACGACTTCACCTCGGCGATGATCTCGTCCTTGAGCTTTTTGTACTTGCGCTCCTGGGCAGGCGACAGCGACTGGTTTCTGAGCCTGTTCTCGATGTCCTGGTCCTGCAGGCGGCGCAGCCGCTTGTAGCTGTCGGCGACCTTGTCGAACGTTTCAAGCACCTTCGGCTTTAGTTCAGCCTCGATGGCCGCAAGCGACATCGAGTTCTCAAGATCATCCTCGTCGAGCTCGCCTTCCGGCGGTTCGACCGGCTCCGGTTCGTCGGGCAAGGCCTCCGGCTTGGCGCGAAACGGCGTGGCGGCGGCGGGCGCGGTGGCCGGAGCGCTCGTTTGGGGCGGCTGCGAGGCGGTCCCGTCAGAGGCGGCGCCGTCCCCGGTCGCGATGGCCGGCACGCCCTTTGCGTCCGGGCCCGCATAGGTGGCTTCCAGATCGATGATATCGCGCAGGAACACCTTGCCGTCGTTGAGTTCGTCCCGCCAGATGATGATCGCCTGGAAAGTGAGGGGGCTCTCGCACAGGCCGGCGATCATCGCCTCGCGGCCGGCCTCGATGCGCTTTGCGATGGCAATTTCGCCCTCGCGCGACAGCAGCTCGACCGACCCCATTTCGCGCAGATACATGCGCACCGGATCGTCGGTCCGCTCGCCGGGCTCGGATTTCTTGGCTTCCACCGGGGCGGCGCGGTTGCTGACGTCTACGAGCTCGCCGTCGGCATCGTCCTCCTCGGCCTCTTCCCTCGGTTCCTCGGAGGCGTCCTCGGTCTCGGCCTCCTCGTTTTCGATCACGTTGATGCCCATTTCACTGAGCATGGCGAACACGTCCTCGATCTGGTCCGAAGTGACTTCCTCGGACGGGAGGACGGCGTTGACCTGGTCGTGGGTGACATAGCCGCGTTTCTTGGCCGCCTTGATCATCTTGCGCACGGCGGCGTCGGAAAGGTCGAGCAGCGGCAACGGCGTATCGGGCGTATCCGGTGCGTCCTTTTCGGGGGTCGTCTCTTCCTTCTTTTCTTTGACCGCTACCTTGACTTTGCTCGCCATACTTTCCTCTCCAGCCGGGACGAACGCCCTGCGGTGGCTGAAACGGGCAATTGGTGACGGAACGGGTGCCCGTCATTGCGGCCGAATCGCACGCTCCAAATCGCACGCTTTTAGTGTTGCCGGACTACCTAAGCCGCGCTCGACCTTCCCGTCGCCTCGATCTTCAGTCACCCACCCCAAAAAGGCCGGTGTTTCCGTTTGAACGGAACCATCCAGCCGCACCAACCCATCTATGGCCCGCCTGCCGGCCGGCCCGAAAGGGCCCCAAAGCCTTCAATCGTTGCTTCGGTCCCCTCAAGGGACGAAAGTTGTGCCCGCACGTCCTTGAGCCAAGCGAAATTCTGCTCGCTCGGCTCTTCGCCCAAGGCCCGCTCAGCCTCCTTCAGCTCCTTATTTAACGTGCGGTTCCTGCGATGCAAGGTTAGAACATGAGCCCACAACTGACGAACATCTTCCGGCGCCGCCCCCTCCCGGGCCGGCCAATCAGCCGCGTGGGTCACCGCCGCCTCTATCCGCTGCAGGACCGCTGCGCATCCGCGAGCCACCACCGCCTCTCTCAACGTCGCACGGTCCGCATAACGTTCCGGCTGTCGCGATGCCGTGATATCCAAAAGCACCCGCCGCAACATGTCGGCGTCGCCGTTCAACTCCACCTCGGCTAGTTGTTCCGCCTGCGTTTCGAGCAACCATGGGTGGTTGAAGGCGACGAGCAGGATCAGGGCCTCGCGCGGTTGCAGCGCGCTGCGCGAGCCCCGCACGATGGAACTTGCCGGCAGCTGCGGGCTCAACGGGGCGAGTGGTGCCTCCTTGGGACGTTCGCGACGGCCTCGTCCCCATCGCTCCGTGATGCCGCGCCCGGCGCCACCCCGCGCAGAACCGCGGGGGAAGCGATCAGCGGCCGCCGCCGTGAGGTTGCGCAGTCGGTGCCAGAACTCCTGCCGGTAGTAGCGCCGTACCGTTTCATCCGAGATGGCAGTGGTCAGCTCATTGATGCGGGCTTCGAGACCGGCGCGGCGTTCCGGCGTGTCGAAGCGACCGCCTTCCGTCTCCCGTGTCCACAGCACGTCGGCCAGCGGACGTGCCGTTGCCAGCACATCCGTCATCGCCGCAGGCCCGCCCGAACGGACGAGGTCATCCGGATCATGCCCTTGGGGCAGCGATGCGAAGCGCAGGCTCTTCCCCGGCTCGATGCGCGGGAGCGCGAGGTCGATCGCCCGGTAGGCGGCTCTGTGTCCCGCCGCATCGCCGTCGAAGCACAGGATCGGCTCATTGCTCATCCGCCAAAGCAGCGCCAGCTGGTCTGCCGTCAGGGCCGTGCCGAGCGGCGCGACCGTTGCCTCAAAGCCGGCCGCTACCATCGCGATGACATCCACGTAGCCCTCAACCGCAATCACCGCAGCGCCCTGATGGGCGGCCTTGCGGGCTAAAGCACCGTTGTAGAGCAAGCTGCCTTTGCGAAAGAGCGGCGTTTCCGGCGAGTTGAGGTATTTGGCGGAAGCATCCTTGTCGAGGGCGCGACCACCAAACGCCACCATCCGCCCGGCGAGATCGCTGATCGGAAACATTACGCGGTCGCGAAAACGGTCATACGGTATCGGAACGTCTTGACCGGCGACCAGCAATCCCGCCTCGAGCATGTCTGCGGCCGAAACGCCGAGGCCGCCCAGGTGCTCCTTGAGACCGAAGCGCTCGGGGGGCGCATAGCCGATGCGGAATTTGAGCTGAGTCGGTGCGTCAAGGCCGCGATCGGCCAAATATCCCCGCGCCCCGGCGCCGGCTCGGGACGCCAGCGTTGCCTCGAAAAATTTTGCCGCGAGCGCAACCACGTCATGGAGCGTGCGGCGGCGGCTCTCCTCGGCCTTCGCCTCAGGTGACATCGCCGGCATCGCAACCCCGGCGAGCGAAGCCAATCGCTCCACCGCTTCCGGAAACGTTACGCCTTCCGTCTCCATCGTGAAGGTAAAGATGTCGCCATGCTTGCCGGATGAAAAGTCGTGATAGAACCCCTTGTGATCATTGACGGTAAACGATGGCGTGCGCTCCTTGTTGAAAGGCGACAACCCTATCCATTCACGCCCCGCCTTCTTGAGCCGGACGCGCCTGCCGACGACATCCGACACCGCAAGCCGGGCGCGCAAATCATCGAGAAATTGCGGCGGAAAGCGCATGGCTGCTCGGCGGTTCCGCTTGGAGGAGGACGAATCGCGCCCCTATTATAGGGCGACGCTGAGCCCTGATCGAAGGAACCGCGGCTGTCCCGGCTATCCACAGGGATTTCGCGGTTCGCATGGCTTGAGCTCTTGCGCGGTCGTATATATCTTCGTATGCGCAATCAATGGTAATCGTATGTACAATATTCTCGCATTACGTGTGAGGCTGATGTCAAAGCGAAATGGCCCGCTACCGCAGTCGTCCGCAGATGAGCGACGCGATCGCTTCGCCAGCGGCCATTCGCCGGTTCTGCACATTCTTGATGGGCAGGAGTAATAGTATTTGCAGCGAGGGTGCGAAGCGGCGCATCATTTGAGCAAGGCGTGCAACGATGAGCGAGAAGCACTCCAAGACGCAGTCCGCCGGCGCCGACCGGGGCCGCAGGCGGACTGACTGGCACTATCTGGATTGCCTGACTGACGATGAAAGTGTTCGCGATCGCGACGCCGCACCGCTTGATATCGACTGGTCCAAGGCAGTCATTGTGGTGCCTCCCAAAAAGAAGGCAATCTCGATCCGGGTCGATCCTGACGTGCTCGACTTTTTCAAAAATCAGGGGCCCGGCTACCAACGCCGCATCAACGCGGTCCTTCGTTCGTATGTTGAGCAGAAACGCGGCAAGTCTGCTTGATGACCCAGCCTCACGTCGGCGCGCCCATCGACGCCATCCTCGCACGGCTGCTCGCGCTGCATCCCAAGCGCATCGATCTTTCGCTCGACCGCATGTGGCACGTGCTCGAGCAGCTGGGCCACCCGGAAAAGAGCCTGCCGCCCGTCATCCATGTCGCGGGCACCAACGGCAAGGGATCGACCATCGCGTTCATGCGGGCGATGCTGGAAGCGGCCGGAGCTCGCGTGCATGTCTACACCTCGCCCAATCTGGTGCACTTGAACGAACGCTTCCGGCTCGGCCGAGCGGGCGGCGGCGCGCTCGTGTCCGACGGAGAGCTCGCCAGTGCGCTGGAAACCTGCGAGCGCGCCAACGGCGATGCGCCAATCACCATCTTCGAGATCGAAACCGCCGCCGCGTTTGTGCTGTTCGCCAACCATCCGGCCGACACCGTGCTGCTCGAGGTCGGGCTTGGCGGCCGGCTCGACGCCACCAATGTGGTGCCCCAGCCGCTCGCCAGCGTCATCACGCCGATATCCCTCGACCATGTGGAGTTCCTTGGCGACACTTTAGAGCAGATTGCCGGCGAGAAGGCCGCGATCATGCGGCGCGGCACACCCGCCGTGATCGGCCGGCAAACCGAGGGGCCGCAGTCCGTGCTGATCCGCCACGCCGAGGAGACCGGCGCGGCACTTCACGTCGCGGGTCAGGACTGGATGGCGGGCGAGGAGCGCGGCCGCCTCGTCTATCAGGACCGGCAAGGCCTGCTCGACTTGCCGAGCCCGCGCCTGTTCGGGCGCCATCAGATCGACAATGCCGGTCTCGCCGTTGCGACCTTGCGAGCCGCCGGGTTCCGGCTGCCGACGAGCGCATTCGAGCAGGGGCTGTTGAAGGTGGATTGGCCGGCGCGCATGCAGCGCCTGTCGAGCGGGCCTCTCATCGCCCGCGCCCCCGCCGGCAGCGAAATCTGGCTCGACGGCGGCCACAACCCGGATGGCGGCCGGATCATCGCCGCGACGCTGGGCGATCTCGAAGAACGGGTATCGCGCCCCGTGGTATTGATCGTCGGTATGCTCGCGACCAAGGATTTGGAGGGATTCCTGCGCAACTTCATCGGCCTCACGCGCCGCCTCATTGCGGTGCCGATGGCGTCCGACAAGAGTCTGCCGCCGGAGGCGATCACCCAAACTGCGCGGACGATCGGCATCGAGGCGGATGCCGCCGACGGCATCACCACGGCGCTTGCCGCGATTGCGGCGCTCGACCTCAGTCCGCCGCCCCGTATCCTCATCACCGGTTCGCTCTATCTTGCCGGGGAGGTGCTGGCCGCAAACGGGACGATACCCAATTGATGTCAAAACGCCGCGCAGGGCAGGCGGCGCCGGCCTGGCGCTGGTCACAGCGCCCGGGCGAGCGGCGATTGCCATCAACCGGAAATCCGCTGACGGCCGCTACTCGGTCGGCACCGCTATGCTGATGAGATTGGTGGCGGACTGGAATTCCTTGACCAGGCGATCAAGCTCCTCCTTGCCCACATAGCGGCGCGCAACGCGCACCCGGTACATCCCGCCCGGGCCGCCCGGACGGGGACCATCGACGATCACGGCGTCGTGGGCATCAAGGAAATGGGTGACATCCGCCATGGTTGCCTGCGGCGCAAACCTCACCAGCGCATAGGAACCGATCTCAAGCCCGCGGGTGGCGGGCGCAGGTGTCGACGCCGTCTCAAACGACGAGCGCGCCTCGACGCGATCCTGCAGCACCAACTTGGCGATGACGCCGGCCTGCAACATCATCACGACGACCGCCGCGCCCGCCGTAAGCGCGAAGGTGCGCGGAGTGAATAGACCTATCAGCCAGCCGCTCAATCCGCCCCCGGCGACCGCGCCGCGCGCGCGTCCGCGCTCTCTGTCAATCGCCTTGAACAGGTTCTCCACCACGCGCGGCGAAGGGACGCCGATCGACTCATTGAGAAGAACG
This sequence comes from Xanthobacteraceae bacterium, assembly GCA_030037185.1. Next base: position 5,991 of record JASHRR010000283.1, read on the forward strand.
GTCTCCGCCAATTCCTCGCGCGCCAGCTCGAGGCGGCGCCCGAGCTCTGCGTCGGCGGCAAGCGCCGCTTCGACCTGGTCCGCCTCGCGCGCAGCGAGAGTGCCGGCCGCATACCAAGGCAGCAGCGCCTCGACATCGTCCGCCGACATCTTCTGGTTCGCTTGGTTCATGGCCAACCTCGATCAATTCCCGCTGCCTTCAGCAGCTCCGAGAGCCTCTTGCGCGCATAAAACATCCTCGTCTTCACTGTTGCCTCAGGAATGCCGACGATTTCTGCTACCTCGAGGACCGATTTTTCGTGATAGTAGACAAGATCGATAACTTCCCGATGTTCCGGCGACAGCACCTCCAAGCACCTCCGTAATGCTGCACTCTTGTCCTTCTTCTGAATCGATATTTCAGGATCGTCCGACTTGTCCTCGATCGCTCCTGCCATCTCCTCGCTGAGTTCCTGTTCGGGCTTGCGCCGCATCGCCGACAGGGCCTTGAAACGCGCGATGGCAAGCAGCCAAGTCGACACCGCGCTTCGACCCTCGAACCTGTCTGCCTGACGCCATACGTCCAGGAACACTTCACTGATTAAATCCTCGGCAACTGTCTGGTTGCCGACGAGGCGAACCACAAACCGATATACGCGCACCTGATGGCGGGCGAACAGAACCTGCATCGCGAGCCGGTCGCCTTGGGCGATCCTACCGATCAGGACTTCGTCTGAGGCAGAAAGGTTCGCACTCAACGATCAACTCGTGAGATTTGTCGCAGTGAGGATGATTTCGGTTCAAAAGTTTGGGAAGGATTATCCCGCCATAAACAACGCCAACGTGTGCCCTGCACGTTCGCCTCCAAGTTCCATCCGGCAGTGGGAATCCCCCCGGCCGCCCGTGCGCAGGGTAAAATGCATCTAAACCCTTTGGTCTGCAAGAAAATCTGCCGCAATTTACGGTCGTGAGGCGAAGGCTCGCAAGCCGTGCCTGTTCACCTGTCCACAACATAAGTGGCGCGGCGGGCCCGTTTTTTGGCTGGCGCTTTAGCGTCTCTGGTCGTCCGGCCCGGGCAGGAAGCCTGATTTCGGCGCAACCCCCGCAATCGCTCCGCCTGGTAAAAGCGCGTTGCCCACCCCCGGCCCCTCCCCGCAAGCGGGGCGAGCCGAGTCTGCGGGACTTTACTTCGTCACCACGATGAAATCAGTGTCCTGGCCGGTCTCCGAACCAAGGCCCTGATCGGAGATCAGCAGGGAGGCGCCCGGGGTTATCAAGGGGATAACGCGCTCAAGCGCTTCCGGCGGAAACTCGATGCGGTCAAGCGCGTCGGCGGCAGCTCGGCGAAGGGTATCAGCAGTTGACGGCACCGGCCGCTCATCACGCGCGGCATGACCCTTGCGTTTCGCCCGGGGGGCCGAAGCGGCTGCCACCCGGTCGTAGCCAATCGAAACGGCGAGCCAGCGCACTGCGCCGCCCTCGCTCGCCGGCCGGCTCGCGGTGAAGATATGGGTACCGAGCGGCAGTTCAGGATGCGCGATCGTGATCGGGGTCTCAAACACCGGCGCAAAGCCCTTGCGGACGAACAGCTTGCCTAGCCGGCGGCTCACGAACAACGAGATCGGGCCCGGGTGCTGCAGGGCGTTGTCGATTTGCTGCTGGGTGCCGTCGGTTTGCGGCGCTGGCTCTGCCGTTGAGGGCTGCGGCGGCGCGCTCGTTTCGCTGGCCTTGTTTAAACTCGCCCCGCTTCCCGCCTGCGGCGAGGCCGACGCACCGGCGTCAGACGCGGACTGCCCGGCGTTCTGGTGCAACTTCCCCGACCCAGTTCCGCCGGAGGTCGCCGTATCGGTTGCAGCCACCACCACGGCGCCATTGCGGTCAGCCGAACTCGGCGCATTTGAGGTCCCGGCGTCGGTTGCGGCTTCGGACGCTTTAACAAGCCCGGCGAGGCGTGGATGCGTAATCTCGTAAGGCGATGCGTTGCCACGCGTGATGATCACGCGCGCCCCGACCTTGGTCATGCCCCACAGTCGCACGGCAAATCGCTCGGGCAAGCGGATACAGCCGTGAGAGGCTGGGTGGCCGGGCACCACACCCGCGTGAAGCGCGACGCCCGACCACGTAATTCTCTGCATATACGGCATCGGCGCGTTGCTGTAGAGATTGGAGTGATGCCACCTTTGCTTCTGGATGACGCTGAAAACTCCCATCGGGGTCGCATGCCCGGGCATCCCGCTTGAAATCGGCGACACCGCAACCGGTGTGCCGTTATCGTAGACGGTCACCCGCTGGTTTCCGATCGAGATGGCAAGAATGAGCGGACCAGAAGGCTGCTTGGCCGGTTCCGCTTTGTGCGCTGCGGTCGTCTCGCTGCCTCCCCGCCGGTGCGCAGAATGCGAACCACGCGATTCGCCTCCGGGATCTCCCAGCGCATATATGCCATGATAGCGGTAATGAAATGCCGCAGCCGCGGTCGGTATCGAGCCGGCCAGGCAAAGCCCCAGCGAAGCTGCGGCGGCCAACTCAAGCTTGCATCGAGTCTGCCTGCCGGGCCGGCCGGCATCCGATGGCTGACCTGCGATCTCTTGTTCCGACACCACGGCCCCCCCAGTTGATGACAACAAATCAATACGCAACGGTAACTCCTCGCCTCATTCGCAGGTTGCCCTTCTGCCCTCCCGTTGGCAGTGGAGGCCCGCCTTGGATAGTAGATTCATTATGTAACGGACTCGTTCCAACCAATTGTTGAGGTCTGCAGTTGCGTCGTGCCCCCGGCAGAACTCACGGGTCCCCTAAATGAGCACATCCCCCAGGCGCCTTTAAGGCAGCGGTCGTGACGACATTTCTCGCGCACAAGTCTATCTAAGGACTGATCACGCGCTTTGCGATCGGGCCCCATTTGCGCACTTCGCCGGTGACGAACGCGGTCACGGCCTCACGCGACATCGGCTCGGCGATGATCGCCTCGTCGGCCAGCCGCTGCCGCAGGGCCGGCGTCGCCCATGCGGCAGTGACCGCGTGATTGAGCTTCTCCACCACGTCCTCGGGCAGACCGGCCGGTCCCGCAAGGGCGTGCCATGTCATTGCCACGAGGTCGTCGAACCCCTGCTCCTGCAGTGTCGGCACATCCGGGAATTCCGCCATGCGGGCGCCCGACGATACCGCGATCGGAACCACCGTGCCGGCGCGGATTTGGCCGACGGCGGAACTCCACGTCATCGCGCCGATCATGACGTTGCCGGCGATCAGATCCATCATCGCCTGGGAGGCGCCTTTGTGCGCAATGTGCTGCACGGCGATCCCGGCCTTCTGAGCGAAATATTCAAACAGCAAATTGCCGAGGGTGCCGACGCCGGGAGACACGTAGTCGAGGGGGCGCCCGCTCCGCGCGAGTGCGATCAACTCCTTGACCGACATTACCCTCAATGCCGGGGCCACCACGAAGGTGTTGGGCGGCCCGCCGAGAAAGGCGACGTAGGTGAAATCGCGAATTGGATCGAACGGGGGATTGGAACTTACCGCCGGCGCGATGACGTGATACGCGATGCTCGCAGTCACCAGCGTATAGCCATCGGGCTCCGCACGGGCCGCTGCTGCCGCCCCGATCAACCCGCCGGCGCCGGGCCGGTTGTCGACGATCACTGGCTGGTGCAGCAGCGGCGGCAAGAACTCCGCGAGCAGCCGCGCAAACGTGTCGGCTACCCCGCCCGGGGTCGAGGGCGCGATGATCCGGATTGGCCGCGTCGGATATTCGCGCGCCGCCGCTGATGCCGACGAGACGGCGAAGATGAGGAGGGCGGCTAACCAGCGTGCTGTCATCGACGACCCCTCCATCGGCAATCGCATATAACATGGGCTTCGGCGCCTTGACGATCTGCGGTTGGGGCGCCTGTCGTATCCGCACAACTCGATCGTGAGCGCGATGCGTCGGCGCGAGTTGCGTTCACCCATGCAACAATGCGACCGCAAAGACGCCACCAGCAGTGTTCCCCGAGCAAGTCGTTTCGCGGGCGGGGTGCCGATGGAACGATCGGGCATCTTCGCCAGCAGGCTGATGTGGACTTGCGGTCCATCTCGCAACACGAGCCGTCGTCATCGCCTCAAATTGAGCCACAGCGCCATGGTGCGCCTTTTCCTGCACTATCACCCTTGATATGATTGAAATTCTGAAAACCACTGTTCCGGACAAGATGCGATGAAATCCTTCGTGGTCGGGCGGGTCGGCGAACTGGCGCAGGGCGAGCGGCGGGTGATCTCCTGTGACGGCAGCGAAGTCGGCGTCTTCAACGTCGATGGCGAGCTCGTCGCGTGGTACAATCAATGCGCCCATCGCGGCGGGCCGGTGTGCCAGGGCCGCATCTACCATCAGGTCCGCGAGCCGGTGGACGAGAATGCCGAAACCCGGATCCTGCAGTATGACGCGAAGCGCAAGAACATCGTGTGCCCGTGGCACGGCTGGGAGTTCGACCTGCGGACCGGCCATCACCCGGGCGGTGCGCGCTTTGCGCTGCGCAGAGCGAGGCTCGAGATTGCCGACGGACATGTCTATGTCGTTGTCTGATCCGAGTTCGCAAGCCACACTGGCGAACGATCCCTACGGCTGGATCAACCGCTTCGCTGCCGATCTGCACATTGCGGCGCGCGATCTCGTGCGCGACGGGGAGGCGTCTTGCGTGTCGGATGAAGCAGTGGCCCGGATCATGACGGCGGCGATCCGGCTTTATGTCGCGAAATCGGACGGCGAGGAGCGTACCTTTCGGCCGCTTGTTTGCGACGACAATGAACCGCTGACGGCGACCGAACTGTTATCTGCGGTTTCCGAACTCTTGCGCGCGCTGCGGCTGGGGCCGATGGAACTCGCCTTGTGGTATCGACGCCGGCCCGATGAGGCGTAGGATTATGGGACCGCAACAGCGGTCCTCCAGGGGTATAGCGGAGGAGGCGACCCGTGAACGCACCCACCACATCCGTGCCCAAATTGCTCACCCCCCAGCAGGCCGATACCTACACGGATACGCGCGACCTGCTCGCTCATGCCAAGCGCGACGCGATCCGGCGCAAATATCATGACTGGCTGATCTGCGACATCGACGCCCATCATGTTGAGACGGTGTCGTGGAAGGAGATCATCACCTACATCGAAGACCCGGTGGTGCGCGAGCAGGCGATCCACTTCCAGAGCGATCGCATCAATGCCCCGCCCTACGGGCTCAACGGCGACCTCGGCCTGCGCTACCAGAGCGTCGGCGGGCGCGTTCCTCATCAGGACGGCCAGCGCGAGCCCGTTACCGAGACCGATGTCCATCGCGACGTCATCTTGACGCGCCGCGCCATGGAGGCGCTGGCGATCGACTACATGGTGGTGTTCCCGACCCCGATGCTGATGCTCGGCATGCACCCCCAGCCCGAGATGGAGGTGTGGCTCGGCAACGCCTACAACCGCTGGCTCGCTGACAAGCTTTTATCAGCCGACGACCGCATCAAGTCGCTCATTTATCTGCCGTTCAACACGCCCGAAGAGGCGGAGCGCACGGTCGAGGCCTTCGACGAT
>JASHRR010000284.1 GCA_030037185.1 Xanthobacteraceae bacterium
CTGAGCGCGTGCGTTGTCATCCTGGGGGCTTCGGTGCGGCCGCCAGGCCCTTGGTCTCGAGCGCATAGCCGATGCGCAGCGCCACGTCCTCGCGCCACGGGGCGGCAACGATCTGGACCGCGATCGGCAGCGGCGTGAGCGGCACCGGGACTGCCACCACAGGCAGGCCGATCAACGAGATCGGCTGGGTATAGATACCGAGATTGGCCCGCACCGGCATCTCGACGCCGTCCAGCGTGAAAGTTTGCTGCCCGAGCCGCGGTGCCGTACACGGCGTTGCTGGCAGGACCACGGCATCCACTTCCTCAAATAACGCGGCAACGCGGGCCTGATACCAGCGGCGGAATTTCTGCGCCCGCACGACCATGCTGGCCGGCACCATGGCGCCGGCGATCAGGCGGTCGCGTACGGCGGGGTCGAAATCCTTTGCCCGGGTGCGCAGGCGGTCGATGTGCAGTGCGGCGCCTTCGCTGCACGTGATCACGTAGGCGGCGGCCCGCGCCCGCGCCGCTTGCGGCCACTCGACCGCGCGCGTCGCGCCAAGTGCTGCCGCCACCGCGGCGAGCACGCAATGGCCTTCCGGCGACAGGCCGTGGTGGAAATAGCCGCCGGCGGTGGCGATGCGCAAGCCGTCGAGCCGCATCGCGAGCGTGGGGGTTACCGGCTCTGCAGGTCGCGCGGCGCACACCGGGTCGTCGGCGTCGGGCCCCTGCATTGCGTCGTAACATGCCGCAAGGTCGGCGACCGAGCGGGCAAGCGGCCCGACATGATCGAGGCTGGCGACGAACGGAAAGGTTCGCGCCCGGGTCAGGCGCCCATAGGTCGGCTTGAGGCCGAACACGCCGCAAAGCGACGACGGCACCCGGATCGAGCCGTTGGTATCGGAGCCGAGCGCCAGCGGAACCAGCCGGCCGGCCACGGCGGCGCCGGAGCCGCCGGACGAGCCGCCGGTCATGCGCGCCGGATCATGGGGATTGCGCGACGGCCCGTCATGGACGTTCTCGCCCGTGAAGTCGTAGGCGTATTCGCCCATGTTGAGCGCACCGACCAGCACCGCGCCTGCCGCCTCCAGCCGCTCGATCAGTGGCGAATCGCGCAACGCCGGGGGCCGATCGCGATTAATCTTCGAGCCCGCCCGGGTGGGAAGGCCCGCAACGTCAAACAGATTTTTCACCGCAAACGGCGCCCCGGCGAGAGGACCGACCGGCTCGCCGCGAGCGCGGCGCGCATCGATCGCCGTCGCCCGCGCGCGGGCACGCTCGACACTCAGGTCGGTGAAGGCATTGAGCGTCGGATTTTGCGAGGCGATGCGCGCGAGTGCCGCCTCAACCACCGCACGGGCTGTCGTTGCGCCTTGCGCGACGGCGCGGGCAATATCGCAGGCAGAGGCTTCTGCGGGATCGAACATCCTTACGCCCGGAACACTGGAGCAGGCTCAGCATCGTCGGGCAACGGGTGGTCGGCGACGAGGGCAGCGAGCCGTAAGGTCGCTTCGAGATTGGAACGAATCGCCGACTGCCAGGCCGGGTCGACCGGCAGCGCCAGTGCGCGGGCGGAGGCGGCGATCAATTCGTCAAGATCAGAAGAAGACATTGGTCACCTCGTTGGCGCGTCCACGATAACACGGGCCGCCGTGCCATTGCGCCCGCTCGCACCGCCTGCCCGGCCGGGAGTTGTTGCGCAATGGCACTGCTGCGTCCTCACATGGCGGTGCGAAGGGCCGGTGCGGCCGATCGCGAGTATTTTCGGGATCCTCGCGCTGCTTGCCGGCGTGGCATTGGCGGCGGCCGCACCGGATGCCTATTAATGAGACCCGCGCGCCAAAGAAATCATCAGCGGCGGGCCCCGTGAGCGGCCGGCAAGGTCGCATCGAGCCACCGCGGCCTTTGGCGACGGCGGCTCGGACGAATTCACCGATGCCCCTCGCGGCGGGCGCGACGGCGTCGCTGCGCTCAACCTGGCGAGTGAAGGCAGCATGCCGCGGCCGGACCGAACTGGCATGCTCTTTGCGAGCCGAAACCGCGTGATTTAAGTCGGCGGCGCGTGATCCCGACCGCGGCGCGGTCCGGAAAGGGATGTGGCGCTGATGGAGAAGTCGGCTGAGCCGTGTGGCTCGCGCCGGCTCAGCTCTCCGCCAGGGGGGCGGGTGTCGTTGAGGTCGGTATCCCGGCAAACGAACCTCTGACATTCGCCCCTCTTGGTGGGAGAGGTCTGGGGTGAAGATTCGAAAAATTCGACCTGCCGCCCGACCTTGCGGAATTTCCTTCGGCCTCTGCCGGCGCATGGAACCGCCGGCGGTTTACGATAAGAGCGCCTTCATCTTGTCCTGATTAATCGATTTCGCCAGTTGGTCGACCAATCCGGCAAGCGGCATCGGTATCTTGGCGTGCTGGGCGATGTCGAGCGCGACATCCATGTCCTTTTCGGCCCATTTGCCGGTGCCCATGCCCCAGCGCGACAGCGACCAGTTGGCGCCGCTGCCATGGCCCAGCGCCTCGATCAGCTTCGGCATGTCGACGCCGAGCGCCTTCGCCAGCGTCAGCACCTCGAAATTGGCGCACATGTTCGCCCACAGCAGGAGGTTGTTCATGGTCTTGGCGATCTGCCCGCTGCCGATTGCCCCGACGTGAATGATCTTGCGTCCGAAGGCGCCAAGTGCCGGCCTCGCCCGCTCGACCCAGCGTTCCTCGCCGCCCGCATAGACGGTCAGTTCGCCGTTGTTGGCGGCCTCCTGGCCGAGCACGACCGGCGTGTCGATCACTCCGATGCCGTGCGCGGCTGCGACCGTCGCAAGCTCGCGGCAGGTCTGCGGCGCAACCGAGCTCGAAATGCAGATGACGGCGCCCGGCCGCAGCCGCTGCAACAGCCCCGAGCTGCGGATCACGTGATCGACCTGCGCGTCGGTTGCCACCATCACGACGACGATTTCGGCCCGCTCGCCGACCTCGGCGGCCGAACCGCAGACCTGCACGCCATGGGCCGAGGCGCGGTGCATGGCGTCCTGGTCAATGTCGGTACCGTGGACCTCGAAGCCCTTCGCCGCCATGTGGCGGGCCATCTGCAGCCCCATTGCCCCGAGGCCGATCACGCCGGTGGTGGAGATTGTGCTGCCCGTCATGGCGTTCCCCTGGTTCGTTTGCGCGCCGTTGCGGCCGCGTCAATGGCCAGGCCATGTTCGGTTTGCGCCAACACGACCCCGTAATCTCGCTCGGCCGCCTCGCGAGAAACATACCCCTCCGCGACATCCGCGAGCACCCTTTCGGGCTCGCGCGCGAACGTTTCGCCAAAACCGCCGCCGCCGGGTGTGTCGAGACGGAAGATGTCGCCCTGGCGCAGCGGGTAGTCCGCGTACCGGGTGGGCAGGCGCTTGGCGGATGCAGTGTCCGGATTTATCACGATGTCGCCGGCGCGGCCGTCGCGACCTCCGGCGCAGCCGTGTGGCGGGATCACGTGCTTCATGGAGCGGATGGAGAACCGCGCGTCCGCAAGGTTGAAATATTCGCGCCGCAAGCCGAGGCCGCCGCGATGGCGGCCGGCGCCGCCGGAATCGGGGATGAGGTCGAATCGCACCAGGCGGGTCGGAAATTCGGATTCGATGATCTCGACCGGCGCGATGCGGGCATTGCTCTGGTTGACCGTGATGCCGGAGGCGCCGTCCTTGCTGGCGCGGGCGCCGGCGCCGCCGGCGACGATCTCGTACTGGACGTAGTTGCGGCCCGTCAGGGTGTTGCGCCCGCCGAGGATGATCGACCGGCTGCCGCTGCCGTCGGCGCGCGCCTTGGCGGGCGCGACATGGCTCAACGCCGCGAAGATCGCATCCACCACCGCATGGATGGTCGGATTGTAGGTATTGACCGGCGCCGGAAAACGCGGATTGAGCACGCTGCCTTCCCGGGCCGCGACCGAAAAGCCTTGCAGCAATCCGCTGCAGACATGCAGGTGCGGGTCGATCAGCGAGATGAGGCAGTAGGCGCAGGCCGCCTGCACCAGCGGCGGGCGGATGTTGGCCGGACCTTTGGTCTGGTCGGCGGAGGCGGTGAAATCGAAGTGGAGCGCGTCGCCGCGCTTGTCGACGGCAACATGAATGCGCACCGGCCGCTCGAGCTCGATCCCGTCGTCGTCCACGAAGCGCTCCGCCGCGAACCGTCCATCGGTCCAGCCCGCGACCGCGAGCTTTACGCGAGCACGCGCCATGCCGTAGAGCCGGTCGTAGCAGGCGGCGATCTTTGCGGCGCCATGCTTGCCGACCAGCGCGAGCAGCCGCCGTTCGCCAAGCCGGTCGGCGCCGAGCTGGCCGCCAATATCGCCGAGCACCAATTCAGGCGTGCGGCTGTTGGCGGCGATGATCCGCGCGACGTCGGTGTTTCGCACATAGCGCGTTTCATATCGCACTGCCGGCAGCTGCAGACCCTCGTTGAAGATTTCGCGCGCCTGCCCGGAGCAGCTTCCCGGCACTGGTCCGCCGATGTCGCTCTTGTGGGCGATGCTGCCGCAAAAGCCGAACAGCACGCCATCGACGAACACCGGCGTCATCACGGCAATGTCGGGGGCGTGGGGACTGCCGCCGTGATAGGGGTGATTGATCAGAAAGGCGTCGCCTGGCGCGATGGTGTCGCCGAATGCCGCGCGCACGGCGGCGCAGCAGGCCGGAAAGGCCCCGATATGAAGCGGCAGCACGACGTGCTGGGCGACGACGTCGCCAGTGTGGTCCATCAGCGCGCAGGAGGCGTCCTGGGATTCGCGGATGATGGTGGAAAAACCGGTGCGGAAAAGCGCATTCTGCATTTCCTGGACGATGCCGCGCAGACTGGCCTTGACGACTTCGAGGTCGATGGCATCGACGGGAACGGCCGGCGTCATGGCGCACCTTCGGTAATCATGATGTTTTTCCAGTCGTCCACCCGCGCGGTCTGACCCGGGCAGACGACGGTCGTGCAGTCGAATTGATCGAGGATTGCAGGGCCGCGCAGCACCAGCCCGACGTCAAGCTGCTCGCGTTGATAGACGGGGCAGTCGAGGCGCTTGCCGTCGAACCGCGCTTGTCTGTACGCGCGCAACGCGGCGTCGAGCTTGAGGCCGGTGGGCCGGTACTTGCGGATTGGCGGCGTCGGCACCAGCCCGATGCCGCACAGGCGATAGGAGACGACCTCGACGGGCTGATCGGGCGCCATATGGCCGAACATCTGCTTGTGCGTCTCGTCGAAGCGCCGGCGCAATCCGGCGATGCCATGGCGATGCAGCGCATCGTCATCGCAAGGCAGCGTGATTTCATAGCCCTGGCCGGCGTAACGCATGTCGAGGCCAGGCTCGAGCCGGATGTGGCCATCGGCAAAGCCGTCCCGCTTTAAATCGGTGAGCGCTTCGTCCGACAGCCTCCCGAACATCGCCGCGATGGCATCGCAGGTCAGATCGGCAAGCGGGGCGATGCGCGATTGCACGTAGTCGTGTTTGACGTCCGACATCATAAGCCCGATCGCCGAGAACACGCCGGGATAAAACGGCACCATGACGCCGGCCATGCCGAGATCGCGAGCGATGCGGCCGGCGTGGAGCGGACCGGCGCCGCCGAACGCCAGCAGGACGAAATCCCGCAGGTCGTGGCCGCGCATGGTCGAGATTGCCTTGATGGCCTCCTGCATCTTGACGTCGATGATGCGGACAATGCCCTCTGCGGCCTCATCGATCGGCATGCCGAGCGGACGCGCGACCTCCCCGTCGATGGCGGCGCGCGAGCGCCCGGCATCGAGCAGCATGCGGCCGCCGAGGAAATTGTCGGCACTGAGAAGCCCGAGCGTCAGATTGCAGTCGGTGATGGTTGCGAGCTCGCCGCGGCCGTAGCAGGCGGGACCAGGCACTGCGCCTGCGCTGTGCGGCCCGACTTCAAGCTCACCGAGCGGGTTGACGCGGGCGATGGTGCCGCCGCCGGCGCTCACCGTATTGATATCCAGCATCGGCACAGCGATGTCGCGCCCTTCGATCTTGCCGCGGTTGGTGGCGAACGGCACGCCGTCCCGGATCAGCGCCACGTCGCAGGAGGTGCCGCCCATGTCGAAGGTGATGGCATTGGCGATGCCGGCGGTGCGGCAGGCCGCGACGCCGGCCGTCACGCCCCCCGCCGGGCCGGACAGCACGGTCGTCACTGCCCGCTGCGCCACCGCCTCGAATGTCGACATGCCGCCGTTCGATTGCATGACGTATTTCTGCGCGGTGGCGATGGCGCAGGCGGTCAGACGGCGGTCGAGATTGCCGATGTAGCGTTTAAGAATCGGCTGGAGATAGGCGTTGATGACGGTGGTGCTCAGCCGGTAATACTCGCGAATCTGGGGCAGGACATCCGATGACAGCGAGACGCTGCATCCGGGCAGCTCTTGCGCGATAATGTCGCCAACGCGCCGCTCGTGCTGCGGGTGGAGGAACGAGAACAAGAGACACACGGCGATTGAAGCCGGTTCCCGTCGCGCCATTGCGCGCAGCGTTGTGCGCAGCGCTTGCTCGTCCAGCGGCCGCAGCACCTCGCCGCGAAAATCGACGCGCTCGCGGACCTCGCCGGTCAAGCTGCGCGGCGCCAGCAGCGGCGGCTTATCGTACATGACGTCGAAAATGGCGGGGCCGTAGGGCCGCGCCTGCTCGCCGACCTCGTAGATGCCGCGAAATCCTTCGGTCACCAGCAGGCCGGTGCGCGCCCCCCTGCCTTCGAGCAGCGCATTGGTGCCGACCGTGGTGCCATGGCAGAAGAACGTGATGTCCTGCGGGCGCACGCCGCCGGCCTGCAGCATTTCGATTCCCTCGAGGATGGCGCGGGACGGGTCGTCGGGCGTCGTGGGGAGCTTGGCGATCGAGATCGCGCCGGTGTCCTCATTAAGACAGACGAAATCCGAGAACGTGCCCCCAGTGTCGACCGTCACCCGGTAGTTCGCCAATTTCGTTCTCCCGTGCCGCAGCGGACCGGCTTGATTTGCAACATTGCCTAGACCCGCAGAAGCCGCTGGCGTTCCTGTGGGCATTTACAATCCGGGCGTGCCGTGTTGGTGCGCAATAAAACAAAGCGCATTGAGGAAGATGCAGCGCACCGAGCGATCGCTCCGATGACATGTAGCACCTGAGGGGGCGCTTAGCGCAGCCGTGCGCTCTCGAACGACGAAGGATGGCCACCGGCACGATCTTGCTTGCGGCCGCCTTTCGAGACATCTGCTTCGCGGGCGGCCGCACGAGCCTATGACATCGATATGAGTCGAACCTTGGAGACACTCTACTCGTCCCTGTTTATCTGACGCGACAGCCCTTCGTAAAAAGGACGCGCAGCTCCAGCCACAACCGCCGCAGCCTTTGTCACGATCGGTCGCCAGCGGATCGCTCGTTTGGGCGGATCAATTTGAGCGACACGCGCGTTGACGATGCGTGCTGACATCCACGCGGATGCCATCTAGGTTGACGCAAGGAGAATGTTATGCCTGAAAAAGCTACGGTCGAGAAGGCGCGAAGAGCCAAGCGTGCAGGCAAGGTACCCGCAACACAGGCAGGCGAGTTCGTACACGAGGAGGTCCGGCATGTTCGCCGCGGCGAGCACGGAGCAAGGTCCCCGCAGCAGATGATCGCGATTGGCCTCTCCAAGGCCAGGCGCGCCGGGGTTGGGCTTCCTCCGCCGCGCAGAGGCAAGGCAAAGGAGGAGACCCGCCGGAGCGCCAAGTACGCCTACGAGGCGGGTCAGCACAAGCGCAAGACGCGCCGTCGGCCCCGCGTATCTCGCGCGGTCTCGCGGGTTTCGGAAGGTGAGCCACGAAGCTCCGCGTCCCCCAGCGCGTTGTCGCGCCAGACCAAACGCGCCGCCTCTCGCCGCACCGCCGGTCAGCGTTCCGTGGCGGCTCGCAAGGCGGTAGCGACCAAGCGCGCGGGTGGCCGCTCAGCCGCTGCTCGTAAAGCGGCGCGGACCAGAGCGCGCCGCAAGACATAAGACCTCGGCCGGCCCGCGAGCGCCGAGTGCGCGGGCGGCACGGATGCCAACCCGCGCGTAGGCGCGTTGCTGAAGCTCGCGAGGATCATCGATGCGGCGGAGCCGCGGGACGTGACCGCGGCCTGCGCTGACCTTGTTGCGCAAGGTGCCGACAAGGTCGCCTTCGCGCTCTTGCCACGATTGCGCTGATGACGAGGGATCGGGCCCTCGCCTTCAGATTACGAGGTCAGTTTCTTGGCCATTGCGAGGTGCTGCTTGAGGTGCGGCAGAGTTTTGGCCGCCCAGGCCTTCAGAGCCGGATTGTCTCCGGTGCGAGCATACGCTTCGAAGAGCTCTACCGCCTGCTGATGCGCCTTCACCTGCATCGGATTGTAGGCGCGATCAAATTCCTTGCCCGATTTGGCCTTCAGGTCATCGATCTCTCTTTGATGCTCTGCGTCGAGGGCGGCCGGCAAGGCGACATTAACCTTCCCGCTGCCCACCAGCGCTTTCAGTTCCATCGACGTGTGTTCGTGATCCTTCAGCATCCGCTCGGCGAAGGGCTTCGTATCGCCATCGGGTTGCTTGCTGAGCGCGAGCATCGCCGCTTCAATTTCCATCATATCACTGATGGCCACCTGGGTAGCGAATTCCTGGGCCGAAGGCGCTTGCGTCTGCGAAAACGCCGGCGCGGGCCACAACAGGCACGCAGCGAATAGCAATACAGATCTTTTCATTCGGGACTCCGCAGATCTTTGCCGCCGATCAGTCAAATCACATTTGATGCCGGTGTTCAGTCGCATACCCGGCGTTGCGGGGGCTCTGCGTGCCGACCATCTCGACCCGCGGCGGCTATAGCGCCCGCGCTTTCGTTACGGATCGTCACCTTCCTGACGTGCGAGCCGCGAATGTGCGAGCGACGCCATGGCGGGAGATGATCGCAGCCGCAATGCCTCTGAAGACCGTGGACCTGCGAAGGTTGCGGCACTCTGGATGACCGGGATGTTAATGCGGCCCGGATGGTAAAACACCTCGAACTACGGACGGGCGGTTGGCACCTGTGGAGGCCTTGCGTAAACCGGGGCAGGTCCCGGTGGGGCCGTTGCAGCAGTAAGCAGAGCGTGAGCTGCTTGAAGCCCCCGGCTTTAGCCGTGGGGAGCCATCACTTTGCTGCCTCTCCTCAGCACGAACGCCAGTCCGTCCCAAAACGCGAACGGGCGGGCGCCGTTCTGTAAGATGTCGAATCCGATTTCGTCGGCGAGGCGGCGGAGGTCGGCGCGATCGGCCCCGCTGTCGCCCCGGTAGGAGAAATTGAGGACGACGAGCGTGCCGCCCGGGATGAGAACGCGCGCCGCTTCGGCGACATTGCGCCAGACCAACTCGCGCCCCGCGTGGTGGATATACGGGAACACGTCCGCTGCCAGGACGAGGTCGAAACGAGCATCGGCAAACGCGGCGAGATCGCGCCCGCAGCTCTGTACGATCATCACGTTGGCGAACCGGCCGCAACGCGCTTGCGCGTACCGCGCCATTTCGGGGGAGATGTCGACGCCGGCGACTGAGCCGACCGCGGGCGCCAGCGCCTCGACCAGGCGGCCAATGCCGCATCCGAGATCGAGCACTTTGCGCGTCGGGGAGAGCAGACCATAGCGATGCAGATACGCGACGATCTCGGCCGTGGCGGTCGCCAGCAGCTCGCGGCTGCCCAACGCGTAGAGCGCAACGCTCGCTTCCCGCGAAGTCCGCACCAGCCGGTCGTAGATCGACGCCCAGTGCTCCAAGCCGCGATCGGCAGCGGCGTCCATGGTGCCGTGCGCGGCGGCGACGTCGTGCACGGTATTGAAGGCGCCCGGATGTCGACGCCACAACTGGGCGACCTGGTGCACGCGCGTGCGTGCGTGCCGATCGCATTGCGAGGCCCGCAGCGCCGCCTCGATCGCCAGCCCTGCCGCATGGGCGTCGTGGGCGCGCAAGATGAGATGCATGAGCGCAACATTCGGCGGCGCTCCGTCCGTCAACGCGCGAAGCAGTTCGTCGCACAGCGCACCGGCGGCCTCGCTCACGGCGTCCTCCTCAATTCCAGCCGCGCGTTCCAGAAATCGCGTGCACCCCATTCATATTTGTAGGGCTCGCGGCCGCGCAGGAAATGGAACTCGCGGACGCCTTGCGCGGCCGCCTGCTCGATGGCGTGCCCGATCAGCACCGTGCCGGGCCCCTCGAAGGCAAACGCCGGATCGAAGCCGGTGAGATACGCATAAGCGCGGTCGCGGCACTGCATCCCGTAATATGCGCCGACCAGCCGGCTGCCGATGCTCAATCCGTACAGCCTTGGCAAACCACAGCCGATGAGGGCGGGCAGCGCGGTCTCATGGAATCGCCGTACCGGTTGGTCGGCAAGCACGCCTGATTGACCGCGGCTCAGCCAGCGCGCGGTGTGCAGCCGGAATAGCTCCTGCAAGAGGTCGCCGGCCGTCCGGGCCGATGCGGCGGCGACGACGCCGTGGCGACGCCGGACCCGGTTGCGCGCCAGTTGCAGCCTGCGCAGTATGGCTTTCGGGAGCTGGCCTTTCAGCGACAGCCTGTCGAGGGCGAGGACCGGGCAGGCGCTCTGGCGCTGAAGCGCGGTGCACCATCCGCTCATCGCCCACAGCCGGAGCGCGGATGCGGTTGGGTGCAGCTCCTCGCAGCACAGCGTGTCCCCACAGCCCGACGCGAGCAGGTGGGTGAGAAGGAGGGCGCCGGCGGCTGCTTCGCATTCCGGGTCCACCAGCACGTCGAGATAGTCGCTCACGGAAATTCCGAGCGGCAGCAGGCGCCCATGTGGGTGTTCCAGATAGAACGGCGCCAGTGCCACCAGCCGCTGGGCGCGGTGCACGACGACGCACCGCAAAGGGCCCGGCCGGAAGCTTTCATACCAGGCGAGAAGCCAGGCCGGCGATTGGAACGGGGTCGCCCCCGGGATCCGCCGCCATAAGTCGAGCCATTGCGGCGCGAGCTCCTTGAGTCGCGACAGCTCGTCGATGGGCTCGGCGGCGAGATGATCATTCATCGCCGGCGATCATGACGCGATCCGGCCTGGCCTTGCGTCGCGCCAAGCGCTCGTAAAGTGCGAGGTATTCGCCAATCATGCGCTGCTCCGAGAAGCGCGCTCTCGCCGCGGCGCGACAGGCCGACGGATCGAGGCCGCCGCAAGCCGCGATGGCGCGCGCCATCTCCGCGACGCTGCCAACCAGGAAGCCGGTGCGGCCTGCCTCCACCACTTGCGTCAAGGCGCCGTTGGCAAACGCGATCACCGGCGTGCCGCAGGCCAGCGCCTCGCGCGCGACGAGCGAGCTCGTCTCCGCCACTATCGACGGCACCAGCAGGCAGCGTGCCGCGGTGAGCAGGCGGCGCTTGCGCGCGAATGGAACAGGCCCGATGAAGCGACGATGGCGATCGAGGCGCGGATGCACCTCCTCCTCGAAGTAGCGCAGATGCGACCCGTAGGAGAAAGCCTGTCCGGCGATGAGGAGCGCAGTGTCGGCCTGTTTGGCCGCCTCGATCGCAAGATGCACGCCTTTCTCGGCGCAGATCCGGGCCAGCACGAGAGCGAACCGGCGCTTGCAGTGCCGCGCCAACAGCCGCTCGATTGGCACGCCATTCTCGATCGGAGGAACGACGCGCCGTCCGACGATACGCTGCAGGGCGGAGACGCCTTGCAGCCAGGTGTCGGGACGGCGGGGCGACAGCGCCTCGGGTGCGTACCATTCACTTGGCATGTGGAGGGTGGCGAGCAACGGCGTGCCGGGAGCGGGAAGATAGTGATTGTAATCGATGCCGTGGCAATGGATGAGGTCGATCGTTCGCCGCATCAGCACGTGGTCGATCGCGGCGCGACAACGCGCCCAAAGCTGTGCGCGCACCGAATCGCAGATCAGCCCCCCGGGCGACGGCAGCGCGATCAACTCGCCTGCGACCCGCGAGCCTTCCGGCGCAATGACGATGGAGCGGTGGCCCGCCGCAACGAGTGCGCGGTCAAGCGCGCTCAGAATCTGCTCCGCGCCGCCGACGCTGTCCGGCGATACCGGAGCGAACGGGAACCCCACACTGAGGACGGATAGCGTCACGGCGCTGCCATCAGGCCGAGCTTGGCGCGCGCGCCTGCCGCAAGCTCACGCCACAGGGCGCCATTCATCCCCCAGTGATAGCGTTCATACAGCAGCGCGCCGCCGTTCGGCAGTTCCCGGAAATCGTAGGCCGGCGCTAATCGGAAGCGCTCACGATCGAGCCGGAAGGGCGACAGCGCGGCGCGCTGGGAGCTGTGCGCCGCGATCATGCGGCGCTTGAGCTCCTGTTCGTCTCCTGAAAGCGCGACGACGGTCTCCGCCTGTTGCCCTCCTGGCACGAAACTTTGCAGCGCCCAGCCGTCATCGCCGGCGTGATAGAGCGGCATCTCAATGATTTGCGGGCGGGGGCCGCGGCCGGCGATCAGCGCAGATGCGGCATGAACCGCGAACGCCGCCGCATCGTGGTCGGGATGACCGCCTTCGAAGGCATGGGTGACGACAATGCGGACCTTACGCAGCAGCGGCTCCAGCCGATGCACGAGCTCGTCAAGCGCGAATGCAGCAGTCTGGTCGGTCATGCCGAGACGGACCTGCCGCCATGGCGGCACCCCCGCGAGCGCCAAGGCAGCCCGCAGCT
Organism: Xanthobacteraceae bacterium; assembly: GCA_030037185.1. The sequence goes on from JASHRR010000284.1 coordinate 12,614, forward strand.
CCGCGCTTCGCACCATCGCGTAAGAATCCCGGCTCGGTAGTCCGAGAGCAACGGCATCGCTCATGTCGCGCGGCGCACCGTCGGTGACATGCACGACGCGCACCAGCGGGAGACGGCGCAGAATAGCCCCGCAGCCGATGGTCTCGTCATCTGGATGCGCCACGACGACGGCGACCGGCATCACGATGGCGCCGGCATCCGAGTTGAGCCGACGCAGGAAAGCTTCACCACCATCGAGCTCGAGGTCGTTCTCGCGACGAGCGGCGCGTCTATCCGACATGTTACGCCACCGAACTTCGTCCTTCACAAGACGACGGTATCGGTCGAAGTTCCACGCGTCCGGGCCCAATATTCTGCCGCGTTGACCATCTCGAAAAATCGAATGAACGCCTGCACGAGGCAAAACGCATCGCGGTGATGCCAGTTCCTTGCAGCCTTGCGACGACCATCCTTTGACAATGTGCAGCAGCGCCGCATGAGCCTCGATTGAAAGCCGTCGCTGGCATCCGGAAAGACACCGCGCGGCGATGTCGTCGCAGACCTTGCGGCGGGCTCAATGCGGGTGGCTCACACCAGGCGGGCGCGGCGCCCATAGCGCGAGCATCGGCGATCTGTTCGTGTTCTTGGCCGCCCGCGTTCGCGAGCGCTCGTCATATCCAGTCGAACGCTTTTCCCCTATGTCTGTTTGTTAGGGCGCAATGGACTCGGCTCCCGCTCGAACCTCTGACGATCCGTGGATGGCAGCCATGCGCAATGGCGACCTTGCTGCGGCGTGGGCAATCAGCGACGGCGTGCTGAGACAGCGGATCGAGTCGAAGGAGGTGTGCTGGAACTGGCCGCGACACCTGCAGTACGTCTGGCGCGGCGAGCCGCTCGCGGACAAGCGCGTCCTCGTACGGTGCTATCACGGCCTCGGCGACACTATCCAATTCCTGCGTTTCGTGCGGCCGCTGCGTGATGTCGCCCGGCAGGTCACGCTATGGGTTCAGCCCACCCTTCTCGATCTCGCCGCGGGCGCCGCGGGTGTCGATCAGGTATTGGCCCTCCATGACGGCTCGCCGGAGGCTGAGCGCGACGTCGACGTCGAGATCATGGAGATTCCGCATGCACTGCGGGTGACCTCCATTCCGAACCGGGTTCCCTACCTGCGCATACCCTACGCCCCGCAGCTCGAGCCGGATGAACGGGCCGCTCGCGTCGGGATCGTTTGGCAGGGAGGCGGCTGGGATCCGCGTCGCGATGTGCCGTGGCCGCTCCTGCGACGCCTCGCCGGCTTGCCGGGCGTGCGACTCTATTCGCTGCAGGGCGGCCCGGCTGCCGCTTTGGCGCAGGCGGTTCCGGCGGCTTTTATGGATATCGGCACCATCAAACACGCTGCGACGCGCATCCTGGAACTCGATCTGATCATCTCCGTCGACACCATGGCGGCGCACCTTGCAGGGGCGCTCGGCCGGCCGGTCTGGACGCTCCTGCACGCCGACTGCGATTGGCGCTGGGGTCGCGACGGCGATCAAACCGCCTGGTATCCGAGCATGCGCCTCTTCCGGCAGAAAACGGCGGGCGAGTGGGACGGCGTCATCGCGGAGGTGTGCGCGGCCCTGACAAAACAAATGATGTGGTCGGGGGGAGCTCGTTGTGCAGCATCAGTGTGGTCATCTTCATCTTCTTCTTGGTCCCCGCCTCGATGAGTCTTGCAAAATCCGCGACGGGGGGAACAAACGTTGTGCGCCCGCGTTCGACGATGCGAAGCGTTCTCGATGCGACTCGCTCGTGTGCGCGCGATCGAGGCTGCGGTGGACGGCAACATGGAAACATCGACTCGCGATCCGGTTCGCGTCGGCATTATCGGGGTCGGTAATTGCGCCTCGTCCTTCGTGCAGGGCCTCACCTATTACCGGAATGCAGCAGCGAACGAGCCGGTGCCCGGCCTGATGAATTGCGAGCTTGGCGGCTATCACGTCAGCGACATCGAAATTGCCTCCGCTTTCGACGTCAGCGACGACAAAGTCGGGCGCGACGTCGCCGAGGCTATTTTCGCCAAGCCCAACAACACGCACCGCTTCGCGAACGTGCCTGCCACCCGTGTGCGGGTGCAGCGCGGCCCCACGCTGGACGGGCTTGGCCGCTACCTGCGCGACGAGCTCGAGGAGTCAGCGGAGCGCGAGGTCGACGTCAGCGAGGTCCTGCAGGCGACGGGCACCAACGTCGTCGTGTCGTATCTCCCGGTCGGCTCGCAACAGGCGAGCGAATGGTACGCCGAGCGCGCGCTGGAGGCAGGGTGCGCCTTCGTCAATTGCATTCCAGTGTTCATCGCCTCCAGCCCGGGGTGGGGCCGCAGGTTCAAGGAGCGCGGCCTGCCGGTCATCGGCGACGACGTCAAGAGCCAGGTGGGAGCCACCATCGTCCACCGCGTGCTGTCGAATCTCTTCCGGGAACGCGGCGTGCGCCTCGATCGAACCTACCAACTCAACTTCGGCGGTAACAGCGATTTCCTCAACATGCTGGAACGCGAACGGCTGGAATCAAAGAAACTGTCGAAGACGCAAGCGCTGACCAGCCAGCTCGATGTTCCGCTCGCGCCGCAGGACATCCATGTCGGTCCGAGCGATTTCGTGCCGTGGCTCGGTGATCGCAAGTGGGCCTATATCCGCATGGAAGGGACGACGTTCGGCGGCGCCCCGCTCAACCTCGAGCTTAAGCTCGAAGTGTGGGATTCACCGAATTCGGCCGGCGTGGTGATCGATGCCGCTCGCTGCGCAAAGATCGCGCTCGATCGCGGCATCGGCGGCCCGTTGATCGGGCCGGCGAGCTACTTCATGAAGTCGCCGCCGCAGCAGTTCACTGATCAAGAGGCGCGCCAGCGCACGCTGCGCTTCATCGACGGCCATTGATGGAGGAGGCGGTGACCACGTTCTACCTGGTCAGACACGCCTCCTGTGCGTTGCTTGGGCAGGTGCTTGCGGGCTGCGCGCTCGACATTCCCCTCGACCAGACCGGCCGCCGGCAAGTGGCGGCGCTGGCGAGCGAGTTCTCGCGCCGGCGGATCGGCGCCGTGCAGTCGAGCCCGCGCCGGCGAACAGTTCAGACCGCGCGTCCGATTGCCGAGCGCATCGGCCTGCCGCTCGAGGTCGAGCCGGCGCTCGATGAGGTCGATTTCGGCGAATGGAGCGGTCGCCGGTTCAGCGAGCTGGCGGGCGATCCGCGCTGGCGAGCATGGAATGAATCGCGCGGCAAGGAGCGCGCGCCGGGCGGAGAGAGCATGGCCGAGGTGCAGCGACGCGTGGTCGGTCATCTCGAGCGGGTGCGCGATCGTCACCCGGCAGCCGTCGTCGTGGTCGTCAGCCATTGCGATGTCATTCGGGCCGCACTCCTTTACTATCGCGGTCAGCCACTCGATGCCTATGCGGGCATTTCGATCCCGCCGGCCGCAGTGACCATCTTGCGTCTCGCGCATTGCGGTCACGCGATCAGCGCGGGCCATGAGGCAAGCGTGGCATGAAGCTCGTGGTGTTCGGTCTTACGATCAGCTCATCATGGGGCAATGGCCATGCCACCCTGTGGCGCGGTCTGTGCCGCGCGCTCGATCGCAAGGGCCATCGGCTCGTATTCTATGAGCGCGACACACCCTATTACGCCGGCGCGCGCGACTTGAGGGAGATCCCGGGCGGGGAGCTCGTCCTCTATCAGGATTGGGCCGAGGTGCGAGGGCGGGCGGAGCGCGATGTCGCGGACGCTGATCTCGCTTTGGTGAGTTCGTACTGTCCCGATGGCATCGCGGCAACCGAGCTGGTGCTGTCGGGGCGCGCGATGACGGCGTTCTATGATCTCGACACGCCGGTAACGCTCGGTCGCCTGCAGCGCGGCGAGCCGTTGTCCTATGTGGGGCCGGCCGGGTTATCCGGCTTCGATCTCGTCTTTACTTATACTGGCGGACGGGCGCTCGAGGCCCTGCGCGACCGGCTGGGCGCGCGGCGCGTGGTTGCGCTCTACGGACATGTCGATCCCGAGGTCCACCGGCCAGCAGAATTCGCCCCGCACTATGCGGCCGATCTCTCCTATCTGGGCACGTTCGCGGCCGACCGGCAGGCCGCATTGGAAACCCTGTTCGTCGAGCCGGCGCGACGCCGCCCCGGCCAGCGCTTCCTCATTGGCGGCGCACAATACCCTGATGATTTTCCGTGGTCGCACAACACCTGTTTCGTCCGCCACCTGCCGCCCAGCGAGCATCCGGCGTTCTTCTCGTCCTCGCGCCTGACATTGAATGTGACCCGTCGTGACATGGCCGCCATGGGGTGGTGTCCGTCCGGACGATTGTTTGAAGCGGCGGCGTGCGGGGCGGCTATCGTATCCGATGTGTGGGAGGGGCTCGAGGCGTTCTTCTCACCCCAGGAGGAAATCCTATGCGCCCGTGGCGCCGATGACGTCGTATCGGCGCTCGATCTCGAAGGAGCGCAACTGCGGCGCGTCGCGCGCGCGGCACGCGAGCGTACGCTCGCTCAGCACACCTCCGATCGTCGCGCCGAGGAGCTGTTGCGGGCGATCGGGCAGGGCCCCGCGCCGTCATCGCCCCGGCACGAACTGCAGGAGGCCTGAGATGTGGGGAATCATCCCGGCTGCGGGTCGCGGCAGCCGCATTCAGCCGCTCGCTTTCTCCAAGGAGCTGCTTCCGGTCGGCAGCCGGATCGACGGCGGGACGGAGCGCCCATGCGCCGTCAGCGAATATCTGGTCGAACGCATGATTCTCGGCGGTGCCACCAAGATCTGCTTCGTGATCTCGCCCGGCAAGTCGGACATTCTGAGCTATTACGGGTCGGGCTACGATACCGTCGCATTCGCCTATATGGTTCAGCCGCAGGCGTGCGGTCTTTGCGACGCCGTGTTCCGTGCAGTCCCGCTCATTGCGCCCGACGAACCGGTGGTGGTGGGCCTTCCCGATACCGTGTGGTTGCCCAAAGGAGCGCTCGCCCAATTGCGCGGCGATCAGCTGTCGTTCCTGCTGTTTCCGGTGGCGCAGCCGCAATTCTTCGATGCCGTCCTGCTCGACGAGACCAACGCGGTTCGCGAGATCCAGGTGAAGCAGTCCGATGCCGGCTCGCACTGGATCTGGGGAGCGTTCAAAATGCCGGGTCATATCCTTCACGAGCTTTATCAGCTGTGGAGCCGGCGCCAATATCGCGATCAGTACATCGGCACGCTCGTCAACGCCTACCTTGCCGAGGGCGGCCGGGCTGTCGGCGTGAAGGCCGGCACCGCCTATGTGGATGTTGGGACCGTTCACGGCTATCGCGCTGCGATCAGCCTGTTGGACGAGGCCGCGAACGACGAAGGCTGGCAGTGGGTGCGTTCCGGCGTCGGCGTGGCGCGATCGGCGGCAGCGGTCTTGGCGAATAGGGAACCCCAGGCCCAATGATGCGCGGCAAGCTCACTCCCGACGAGATCCGCAGTCGAATCGAGACATTGGGGCCATGGTTCCACAATATGGAGCTGCATGGCGTCAAGACTGCGCCGACCCATTGCCTCGGCGACTACCCGGCACGCAAGTGGCGGCGTTTCGCGCACGCCATTCCGCGCGATCTGACCGGGCTCACGGTCCTCGACATCGGCTGCAATGCAGGATTCTATTCGATTGAGATGAAGCGACGCGGCGCCGCGCATGTGGTTGGGATCGATTGCGACGAGGACTATCTGGCGCAGGCGCGGTTCGCCGGCGAGGTCAGCGGCTGCGACATCGAATTCCGCCAGCTCTCGGTCTACGACGTCGGCCTGTTGGCCACGCGCTTCGACATCGTCTTGTTCATGGGCGTACTCTATCATCTGCGCCATCCGTTGCTGGCGCTCGATCTCATTCACGAGCACGTCAGTCGAGACACGCTCGTGTTCCAGTCGATGCAGCGAGGTGCCCGCAAGGTGACGAAGCTCAAGAAGGACTATCCGTTCGGCGAGACCGAGCCGTTCAATCGCCCGGAATATCCGAAGCTGCACTTCATCGAGCACTGCTACGCCGCCGATCCGACCAACTGGTGGGTGCCGAACCGCGCCTGCAGCGAGGCGATGCTGCGCAGCGCGGGTTTCGCCGTCACCGCTCATCCCGAGCCCGAAGTCTACATCTGCCGACATGTCGAGGCGCCACAGGGCGCTGGCGCGGTCTATCCGGCGCGCAAGGGGCACCGATGATCGAAGCCGTGATGCTGTGGAACGAGCCCAACAACAAATCCCATTGGGATCCGCAGATCGATCCTGATTGGAATCTCTACGCCCGGATGGTGCGCGCGGCCGGCGCGGCGATCGCCGCCGAGAACCCCGCCATGCCGCGCCTGCTGGGCGGGATCTCGCCGATTGACCCGTCGTTTGTCCTCAACATGGCGAGCAAAGGCGCGCTTGAGCATATCGACGTGGTGGCCGTGCACGGCTTCCCGCTCGACTGGAATCTGTGGCAGATCGACGAATGGCCGGCGAAGCTCGACGCCATTCGTGCGGTCACCCGTCTGCCGGTTTGGGTCACCGAAGTCGGCGTGTCGAGCTTCGGGGCCGAGGAGGTGCAGGCCTGGGGTCTCGATCGCACCGCCGAGCTCCTGGTGGGCCGCACAGCGCGTATCCACTGGTACAGCCTCTATGATTTGCCGCGCACCTGGCCGGCAACGACGCGCCACCGCGAAGCCGAGGGCTCGGCCTATTACCGGCACTTCGCCATGGGCTTGTTGCGCGAGGACGGGACCCCCAAGCTCGCGCTCGCGCGCTTTGGCGACAAGACGCCGCAAATCGGGCTGTGCCAATGGTTCCATTTCGAGGACCATCGTCTCGATGACGCCGTTCGATGGATGAAGCGCCTGGGGGTGAGATATCTTCGCACCGGGTTATCCTGGGCCGACAGTTGCCGCCCCGATGCCCTGGCCTGGTTCGACCGGCAAATGGATGCGCTGGCGGATTTCGCGGTCACTGTGACGTTTTGCTTCACGCCGGAGCATCGCGGGATCGCCCCACATCACACCAGCGCGCCGCAGGTGATGGACGAATATGCGCAGTTCTGTGCCGCCATGGTACGCCGCTATGCGTCGAGGACCGTTCCGCGGGATCATCCGTTGATGGCCGTGAGCTGAGGCGGCTCTTAATGGCACGCGCGTTGATCCTCGTTCTCGACTCAGTTGGGATCGGTGGAGCGCCTGACGCGGCACACTACTGCGATCTCGGCGCCAATACGGTGGGTCATATTGCGGACGCATGCGCGCGCGCAGAGGCCGACAACTCCCGCCGCGCCGGCCCGCTTTGCTTGCCAAACCTGGTTCGGCTGGGGCTGGGCGAAGCCTGCGCGCTGGCGAGCGGACGGATACCGCCGGGTCTCGACAGTCAAGAACGGCGCCGCACGCGCGCCGGGTGCGCCAAACAGATCTCGAGGGGAAAAGACACGCCGTCGGGGCACTGGGAGATCGCCGGGGTGCCGGTGTTGTTCGATTGGGGCTACTTCCCGCGCACGCGCCCGTGCTTTCCGGCTGAGCTCATCGCCGACTTGTGCCGGCAGGCCGATCTTGCCGGAATCCTCGGCGGCATCCACGCATCCGGAACACAAATCATTGCCGAGCTCGGTGAAGAGCACATGCGTTCGGGGTGGCCGATCTGTTACACCTCCGCGGACAGCGTGTTTCAGATCGCCGCGCACGAACAGAGCTTCGGGCTCGTCCGGCTCTATGAGGTGTGTCGCGTGGCCCGCAAGCTCGTCGATCCCCCGCGGATCGGGCGGGTGATCGCGCGGCCCTTTGTCGGCAGCTCACGCGCGGATTTCGTGCGAACCGGCAACCGCCGCGACTATGCGACACCGCCGCCGTCACCGACCGTGCTCGACGTGGCGAGCCGGTTGGATCGGGACGTGGTGTCCGTTGGCAAGATCGACGACATCTTCGCCCATTCGGGAACCGGCCGGGTCATGAAGGCGAACGGCAACGCGCAATTGTTCGATCGAACTCTCGAAGGGCTGCAGGGTCTCGCCGATGGCGGGCTGCTGTTTGCCAACTTCATCGATTTCGACACGCTCTACGGGCACCGGCGCGATGTCGCCGGATATGCGGCGGCGCTCGAAGAGTTCGATCGCCGCCTGCCGGAGCTCGAAGAGATCATGGGCGAGGACGACCTCGCGATCATTACCGCGGACCACGGATGCGATCCGACCTGGAGCGGAACGGATCACACGCGCGAGCAGGTCCCGATCCTGGCCATCGGTCGGGTGGACGACGGCCCGATCGGCGAACGTGCGACCTTTTCCGACATCGCGGCGACCGTCGCCCGGCATCTCGATCTTCCGCTGCCGCGATCCGGCACGCCATTCTGAAACACGCCGCGCGAGATCGCAAATCGCATCGACCTCATGGGTGCGCCGACGGCTGTTGCCCAGTTGGATTGAACGGCCAGATTGGCGGCGCTCGGCGATGATGTTGCCACGCATTGGGCTTGCCCGCCTGCCACCACACGCTGCCGCTGGCGTTGGCTGGGTGAGGGAAAGCAGTTTCACGCTGTATGACATTATACATTATTCAATGTCATGAATACAATAAACGCACCGCACCGTCGGCGTCACGCGTTCGTCTGCAAGGAACGGCGAGCCCGGCGCGACCGGCTTATCGTTGTTACCGTAGAAGGCGACACGACTTTTCCGCCTATCTTCGCCGTTCTTTTGATCAGCTTATACTGTGGCACGGTTGGTCATACAGTCATGTTCCAGCCATGTTACGCTGGCAAATTACCGACTACGTAAAGCTAAAGATTATTGGCGGCCATGATGGCAAATGCGGGAGCTGCATATGCCTAATATCTTTGGGTCCGTTTTTCATGCTATTTCAAGTGGCGTCAAACACCTCGAACATGGTGCAGACGACGTCAAGAAGGATGTTGCCAAGGATTTTGGAAGTGCGTTGCATGCCGCGCGATCGGGCTTGCATACTGCCGAGAATTTCGGGGATGACATCAAGAATGACGCTGTCAAGGACTGGGATGACGTCAAGAATGACGGTGTCAACGCCTGGGATGACGTCAAGAATGGCGCTGTCACGGGCTGGGATGACGTCAAGAATGGCGCTGTCAAGGGCTGGGATGACGTCAAGAATGGCGCTGTTAAGGGCTGGGATGACGTCAAGAAGGACGCTGTCAACGATTGGGATACCGTCAAGAAGGACGCCGTCAACGATTGGGATACCGTCAAGAAGGACGCCGTCAACGATTGGGATACTGTCAAGAAGGACGCCGTCAACGATTGGAATACGGTCAAGAAGGACGCTGTCAACGATTGGAATACGGTCAAGAAGGGCGCTGTCAAGGGGTGGGATACCGTCAAGAAGGACGCTGTCAAGGGGTGGGATACCGTCAAGAAGGACGCTGTCAAGGGGTGGGATACCGTCAACAAGGACGCTGTCAACGCCTGGGATACGGCGACAGGATTTCTCGACGGCAGGAGCGAGGACGCGCTTTTAGACCGCTCGGTCAACGAACTGCATTACAACGGCGACCAAACCACTCTTAACCTGAGTGCCAGCGGGCAGTTTTCGATTCCGGAGGGAGCTCAGGCGGAGGGTGCAGATTCTATTACAATCAAACAAGTCGGTGGGCGAAACCCACCGGGGACGTCTGGGCAGAGCAAACCGCTAACCTATCAAGTCACGCTGACTGAAATGCAGCAGGGCGGCGTCAATTTTACGCCCAGCGGCAGCTTGGGGCAACAAATCAACGGGGAACAAATCAGGGGGTATGCGGGAGCCCAGGTCAACCTCGGCTTCACTAACACAGCCACAGTGACGGTCGACAACAAGCAGGACGCGGAGAGGGTTGCCAAGACTCTAGCGCGAGTTTTGGCATCAAACACCATTGCCGAGGGTGTCGAGGAGCCACTAACAACGCCGGTACCCGATATCCTCCATAATCCGATCGTGGGATCGATCGAAGGACATAGCGACTTGATCCAGCGCGGGGTTCAGGATTTGTTGTCTCTGACACACATCGACCGCATCAACGGCTCGGATCTCAACTTTCTCAAGACCCATTTGACGAGCTATTCTACGACGCTCACGTTGGATGGAAATCTCCAGGGCAACGCATCTCTAACGTTTGCCAAACTCAGCCAGATTCCCGGCTTGAGCAAGATTCCCGGCCTCAACGCACTTGATTTGAATGCCAGTATTACCCTCAAGGGCGACGACGCGGTGAGTTTGACTCGCACGATTACGCTGGCGACGCCTAGCAAGCCGGCAACCCATGGCAAGCCGGCAACGCCTGGCAAGCCGGCAACCGTGGCCTATACGCTCGCCAACCAGGCAACGGGGACGATAAGCGGTGGGCTGAGAGTAGGTGCCAAACTGCCGTTCCTTCCTGACTCGCTCCCGAACGCTAAGTTGTCGGTCCAGCCTTTGAGAGTAACAGCCATCGGCGGCCAGTACACTGCTGGTCTGCTTAACAGCGTGACCGCAACGTATAATCTGTCGCCGCAGGACCTTGGCGATCCGGAGCTGGCTCTGACCCGCGAGGACCGTTGGGACAAACCCGACGAGCTCTCAGCGACCTCCCAACGACAGTTTAATGTGTCTGAGTACGGAGCTATACCCGGTCCGGACAGCCGCCAGTATACCTACACCGACACCGCCACCATTGTTGATCCTGAAAAATTTGGCGATCGAGCGGTTGCGGGCTTCCTCTGGGCCGACGAGTTCGACGAGCGGGGAGCGATACTCTCGGACGAAAAACGGCTTGGCCCCGATGCGACCGCGACCGCCACCAACACGGTCTCCACTCTCAGCGTCGCGCCCACCAAGATAGCCCTCGATCCGAGCATTCAGCTCAGCGAGGACGTCAGGGTCTGGTTGGGTGTCAACGCGAATGTCACCACCGATGACATTGATTCGAGCCAAACCACAACATATGCGCAGATGCCGCACGTTCCGCAGCGGCGTCCGGCACCGCAACCGGCGGGACCGCACGGCCAATATGTCGTGACTCCGCTGGACGGCCTCAACATTCGTGACGCTCCGTCGACCAGCGCGGCCAAGGAGGGCGCTATTTTCAGCGGCAGTTTCGTCCATGCGACCGGTAAGACCAGCACCGATGCCTCTGGTAACACCTGGTTCCAGGTGAGCGGGACGGACATGAATGATGATCCCGTCGAGGGCTGGGTCGAAGCACGCTACCTTGCCCAGCATCCGCAAGGCGCGCTGCGTGGCACCGGACGCATCGAGCCGTCTCAGGGGCCACCTGCCTATCGGCCTGTGGTTGTTCAGCCGGGTGAGACCGTCTTTGGAATCGCTCAGGAAAACGGTGTCCCGGTCTCGGCCCTTGAGAACAGCAACCGTCAACACATCATCGATCCGAACCTGATCTTTCCCGGTGACGTGATTTATGTGCCGACGGGTGAGCCGCCGCGTGGCGCCTGACCGAGGTCTTTTTGGTCTCAAGGGTGGGCCGCGTTCGCTCCGGTCAATGGTCGCGCAGGATCGTGTCGATCTTCTCGAGCTTCGATCGTCGCACCTTCAAAGCCCCCGGCCCCTGAAGAGAAGACAAGCGGTGCAAGGTGCTGCCCTTGCAATTGAGAAGGATGCCGCATGCCGTTGACCGGCGTTGGCGTGCCAACTGAGGGAATCACCGGCTTGTTCGGTAATCCCGGCGTGCAGCCTCGACCGGGCAGTCGAGGACCTTCCCGAGCTGAGTAACAGATCCGCCTGCGTCGTGGCCCGCCACGGCTTACATGGCGCACGGCCGCACCACGGGCGCACGCGATGGAACACCACCCTCCGCCACCGAAAACGGGAACAAACGACCTCATTCTCGCGTTGGCGGCGTGAGGACGCGCACGGTATTACTGGCGGCAGTTCTTAAACCTTTAAGCGAGATCCAGGAGGAGCGACGACGCGCGCAGCGCGAACGCGCGCCCTGGAGATGGCGGCATGAGGCGCATCAGTGGGCCGCGCGTCCTGATGACGACGGACGCGGTCGGCGGAGTGTGGGTTTACGCTTCCACGCTGGCGGCGGCGCTGGCCCGGCGCGGCGCGGCGATCCAGCTGCTGACGCTTGGCCCGCCGCCGCGTGCCGACCAGCTTGCGCCACTGCGCGGCCTGCGCAACGTGCAGGTCGAGTGCACGGACCTTGCCTTGGAATGGATGGATCCGGGCGGTGCTGATTTGGAGCGCGCGTGCGATTGTCTGTCCTCGATCGCGCGGCGCTTCTCGCCGGATCTCATTCACGTCAATGGCTATCGTGAAGCGCTGGCTGACTGGCGTGCACCGATCGTGCTCGCTGCTCATTCCTGCGTCTGGTCCTGGTGGCAGGCCTGTCGGGGCGGTCAGCCGGCCGAGGCACAGTGGCACAATTACCGTGCCAACGTTGCCGCGGGGCTTGCCGCCGCCGACCTCTGGCTGGCGCCGACCGCCGCCTTTCGCGACCGCATTCACGCCCTCTATGCGCCGCCGCGCCGCGGCCGGGTCATTCACAACGGCACCGACGTAAAGTCTTCGTGCCAACCCAAGGAGAGCTTTGTGCTCGCCGCCGGACGGCTGTGGGACGAAGCCAAGAATGGGCGCGCGGTCGTTGCCGCCGCCGGCGTGATCGGATGGCCGGTCCGGCTGGTCGGGCCCGCGTTCGAGCGCGACGGCCCGCCAGCCAATGTGGAATGCCTTGGCGAGCTGCCGAGACCTGATTTGGTGAGCCTGATGGCGCGGGCGGCAATCTTTGCTGCGCCGGCGCGCTATGAGCCGTTCGGGCTCTGCGTTCTGGAAGCAGCGGCGTCAGGCTGCGCATTGGTGCTCGCTGATATCGCAAGCTTCCGCGAGCTGTGGGGTGGTGCTGCGTTGTTCGTCGATCCAAGCGACAC